>DAOVWR010000018.1 GCA_030636545.1 Mycoplasmatota bacterium | reverse complement strand
AATTAGAAATCTTCTTTATCGAAATGGTAAGAAAATTGAAATGTTAGTAAACTATGAGCCTGCATTCTTCTATTTAGGAGAATGGTGGAAACAACTTTATGGCGAAAGTGAAGGAAAAGATAACCTTGGCTTATTCCCAGCAAGCGCTTCATTTAGTACTGATCTTCATAGCTTAGGGCAATATATCCAAGATGGAGAAAGACATTTATTCGAAACAGTATTAAATGTGGGAAAACCGCGTAGAAAATTAGTTATTGAGAAAGATGAACTTAATCTTGATGGATTAAATTACTTGACTGGGAAAACAGTTGATTATGTTAATAATAAAGCGTTTCTAGGTACCTTATTAGCACATACTGATGGTGGAGTTCCTAATGTTATTATTAATATTCCCGAGATTACACCGTATAGCTTTGGATATTTAGTGTATTTCTTTGAAAAAGCATGTGCTGTTAGTGGATATGTTTTAGGAGTTAACCCTTTCAATCAGCCAGGAGTAGAAGCTTATAAGAAAAATATGTTTGCATTACTGGAGAAACCAGGGTTTGAGGAGTTAACTAAAGAACTGAAAAATCGCTTAAAATAGAGAAAAAAAGTAATTCATGTTTGAATTACTTTTTAGTATATATAGTTTTGAATCGAGGTGTGGAATATGGCAAATAAAAAGGTAGTATATGCTGAATTATTGTTGGTTGTAGTAACAATAATTTGGGGTCTTGGGTTTCCAATAACTAAAATAGCAGTAAATATGGGATATGGTGCAAATACTATCATGGTTGGACGATTTTTTACTGCTAGTATCATATTATCTGGAGTATATTATAAGAAATTAAAGAAAATCAATAAGACTATTCTTAAGTACGGAATTATCACTGGAGTATTCTTATTTCTAGGTTTCTACTTCCAAACACTGGGGAACGTTTATACTACGCCATCGAAAAACGGATTTATTACTCAGTTAAACATTGTTTTTGTACCATTTTTATACTATTTATTCTTTAGAAAAAAAGTAGATATATATAATATTATTAGTGTAATTATCGCAGTTATTGGAATGCTTATACTAAGTTTTAATAGTGAGGGGTTTTCTGGAATAAATATTGGTGATGTTTTTACCTTTTTCTGTGCAATTATGATAGCTTTTCATGTTGTAGCTGCGAGTTTTTATCAAAAGAAGTATGATTTTGATCCTGCTTTATTTGTAATTATCAATATTTATACTTCAATGGTGATTTCTGTTGTTATGATGTTACTATTTGAGACGTTACCTGTTATTACAATAGTAAATTTGTGGCCATTATTGGTACTTGGAGTATTTAATACTGCCTTTGGATTTTTAGTACAAAGTTATGCTTTAAAAATAAGTCTACCAACACGTGTTAGTCTTATTGTAGCAATGGAAGCTGTTTTTGCAGCAATAGCCTCATGGTTAATATTAGGTGAGATTTTAACAATTCAAATAGCAATTGGGGGATTCTTAATTATTAGTGGTATCTTAATTACTGAGTTAAAACCATTAAAGAAGAATAATCTTCAAAATATTTAACGTGTTACTTGTTTTTTAGAAAAAGAATATATATAATACATTGATTAATAAATAGGAGGTGGTTTTATGAATCAAGCTTTATTGGAATGGATTGGGTATACAGCGAGTTTAATTGTTTTAGTTTCTTTATTGATGAGTTCAGTTAAAAAGTTAAGATGGATTAATTTAGTTGGTGCATTGATATTTGGGGTATATGGCTTTATGATAGGATCTATGCCTACTGGATTTATGAATTTAGGAATTGTCATAATTGATGCTTACTATTTATATAGAATGTATTTATCAAAAGAGTATTTAAGAGTATTACCGATTGAAGAGGATACTGAGTATTTGAAGTATTTTCTTGATTTTTATAAAAAAGATATCGATAAATATCTCGATATTAGTAATCTTGATTTGAGTAAGGCAACAATTAAGTTATATTTACTTAGAAATATGAATCCTGCGGGAATATTTGTCTGTGATGAATATGATAATCATTCTTTAGAGATTGTCTTTGATTATGTTATTCCACTATTCCGTGATTTTAAGATTGGATCCTTTGTTTTTGGGAAACAAAAAGTATATTTTTTGAGTAAAGGATATAATCGTTTTGTAGTTTTCACAGATAATAGAGATCACATTAGGTATCTTAAGAAAATGGGGTTTATTGAGTCTAAATTAAATGGAAAAACTGGATACACAAAAGCAATAGAATAAAGGAGCTAAAATTTAGCTCCTTTTAATTTATTCAAAACACTTGAAATGTATTCGTTTACCTGAACTCTTGCATTCTAAAGTTGTGATATCATAGTAGTTTTCACCATCTGCTTGAGTGATTTGAGGAGTGGTAAATTCCGCCTTAATATGGTACCCTTTTTTACTAAAAACATATTTTTTGAATTTTGTGTGTTTTCCGATATATATTGTTAGGAATATAAAGATTAATTGGAACTTATTTGCTGAGTGAGCTACCATAACTTCTAAATGCTCATCATTTATATTTCCTTCTGGTGCAACTTTCATTCCACCACCGAAAAATCTTCCGTTATTCATTGTTACTAAGTAAGCTTTTTCAAATTTTGTTATTTCACCGTCAACCGTAAGAGTCATTGGTTCTGGGATATATGTTAATAAGGCTTTTATTGTGCTTTTAAAATATCCGAATACTCCTTTTTTAACATTTTGATCAACTAGATAGCCAACATACCCATCAACACCCATTCCTGTACCATTAATAAAATGAGTTTTGAAGCCAGTATCATAGACTGATTCAAAGATATATTGAGGTTCTTTATCACAATCAACTAAACTTCTCATAAAGTCATTACCTGAGCCGTTGGGCTTCAGCATGATATCTTGTTTAAATTTATAATCTACAGTGTCATTTATGAAACGATTAATAGTTCCATCACCACCTAGTAAAATTACTTTATCAATTTCTTTCTTTTTATCTAAATACTCTGTTATATCATCTATTTTAAGGATGCTTTTTAAGCGAAATGGTATCTTATTTGTCTTATATTGTCTTACTAATTTATGGGTTTGAATATTTGATTTACTATTTTTAGATAATGGGTTGTAAAGGATTAAATCCATACAATTATCAACTCCTTTTAGTAAAATTATAGCACATGCTCTAATATATATACAATTTTTTGTCATTTATATGATATAATTTTTTATATAATAAATATATAATAGGTGATTATATGTATAAAGAAATTATTATTGAAAATTTAAGTGAAATGAAGATTTTTGCTGAAGATATTGGAAAGACTATATTTCCTGGCTTTTTACTATGTCTAGAAGGCGATCTCGGGGCTGGGAAAACTACATTTACTAAGTATTTTGGCGCAAGTATTGGAATTACAGATATGATTAACTCTCCAACCTTCACTATTTTAAAGATTTATGAAGGTAAAAATACACTATATCACATGGATGTTTATCGTTTAATGGGTATTGGGATGGATTTTGAATTAGAAGAGTTTATTTATGGTGATGAGATATGTGTTATTGAGTGGTATAAGAATATTATTGAAAGTATTCCTGATGAAAGACTTGTTATTGAGATAGAAATAATTGATTTAGATAAAAGATTATTAAAAATTGAAGGAACTGGTAAATATGAAGAAATCGTTGAAAAGATTACTAATTGATTCAGCTACTAAATACTTATATATCGCTTTATATGAAGATTTAGAGTGTTTAGGTAAATACTATCAATCAGGAAATAACGATCATTCTACTAAATTAATGGTAGAAATTGAGCGTATTTTTAAGTTAAATAATATGAAAATAGCAGATTTAGATGAAATTATAATCGGAATAGGACCAGGTAGCTATACAGGATTACGAATAGGTGTAGTTGTTGCGAAGATGTTTGGCTGGAATAATGATATAACCGTTAAAACTATTAGCAGTTTAGCGATGATAGCCAGTAGTTATAGTGGAGAAGAACTGATTGTCAGTGAAATTGATGCTAGACGAGGTAATTCATTTATTGGAGTATTTAAGAATAAGGGTAAAGGGCTATTTTTAGCCGAAGAAGAACTACTTACAAATCTTGAGGATTATACTAATTCATTAGAAAATCCATATAAAATAGTTAGTAATGGAGAACCTAATCTAGAGAGAATCCTGAATTCTAACCTACTTACTGAAGTGAAGGATATCCATTCTTTAAATCCGAATTATTTAAGAATTACAGAAGCTGAAAGGAATCTAAAATAAATCTATTGATATACCACATACAGTAATAATACTTGGTATTTATAGTATTAAAATTAATTGGCGTAAATACTGAAGATGAAGTAGCCCCAGATGATGAAGAAGATGATGACGGAGATGACTCGATATAAGGAGTGATTGATTTGGATATTTCAATTAGAAAAATGAAATTAAATGATATTTCTTTTGTCTATAAAGAAGAACTGAAAATCTTTGGCAAAAGTTTAGGAGAAAGTACATTATTCAAGGATATTATGTATAATGATATGTCTTTGTATTTTATTGCGATTGTAGATGAAAAAAGAGCAGGATATGTCGGTAGTTGGCTAACTATCCCTAACGCAGAAATACTTAATTTATTTGTGTTAGAACAGTATAGAGGAAAAAAAATAGGGAAAAAACTAATGAATGAAGTAATTGATGCATGCCAAAAAAAGAATATAGAAATGTTAACTTTGGAAGTAAATGAAAATAATAATTATGCAATTAAGATGTATGAAGATTTAGGATTTTATGTTAGTCATAAAAGAAAGAAATATTATGATAATAAAGAAGACGCTTTATTGATGATTAAAGAGATTGGGTGATAATATGATTGTACTTAGTGTCGAAAGTAGTTGTGATGAAACAAGTGTTAGTATAGTTAGAGATGGAAAAGAAGTACTTAGCAATATCGTATTAAGCCAAATTGATATTCATAAAGCATACGGTGGTGTAGTACCAGAAATTGCGAGTAGAGAACATATTAAAGGTATTACTATGGTATTTGAAGAAGCTTTAAAAGAAGCAAATATCGATAAAACAAATATCGATTTAGTCGCAGTAACTAACGGACCAGGATTAATTGGTAGTTTACTTGTTGGTGTTAACGCTGCGAAAGCTTTTGCGTTTAGTAATGATATTGAAATTATTGGTGTTCACCATATCGCAGGACATATTTATGCTAATCAGATTACAGCAGAGTTAGAATTTCCACTTATCTGTTTAGTAGTAAGTGGTGGACATACAGAGTTAATCTTAATGAAAGAACATTATGATTTCCAAAAATTAGGAGAAACAATGGATGATGCTGTTGGCGAGGCTTATGATAAAGTCGCAAGAACAGTAGGACTAGGGTATCCTGGAGGACCGATTGTTGATAAGTTGGCACAAAAAGGTAAACCTAGTTATAAAATGCCTAATATTAGTTTAGGAAATAATTATAACTTTAGTTTCAGTGGTATTAAATCTCATGTAATTAACTTAGTTCATAATACAAAACAAAGAAATGAAGAGCTAGTTATTGAAGATTTATGTGCTAGTTTTCAAGAAACAGTTTCAGAAGTATTAGTTACAAAGAGTTTAAAAGCAATAAAAGAATATAATGCGAAGATGTTTATTATTGCTGGAGGAGTAGCTGCGAATAAAGGATTAAGAAAGAAAATAAACAAGAGAATAACGATGGTAAAAGTGGTTGTTCCTGAGTTTAGGTATTGCACAGATAACGCAGCAATGATAGGAATAGCGGGCTATTATCAGTATTTAAGAAACAGTTCTACTGATGATATGAGTTTAAATGGATTATCAAGAATGAAGATGAAGTAAATTAAATTGGCAATAGATGTGAATACTTATGAGTGAAGTTGTGAATAGATTTCATAATAATAATGCTAAATTCATAAAATATTCACATATTTTCTATATACTAGGGTTGTATAAGAAAGAATTGAATGGAGGAATATAAATGAAAAAATTACTTATGGCAATTTTTATTCCAGTCTTGTTTACGCTGGGAACTCCAGCATTATTAGTATCAATTATGTATGATGGTAGTGGGGATGTACATATGCCTACTTATTTGTATACAGAGGATGCTGATGCTGAACAAATGGTTTATGCTGAACTTAGTTCTGCAATCGAAGATGTTGTGGACGAAGTAACAGAAGATATGGTATATGAATTACATCAAGATATTATTAATACAGCTATTTTTGAACTATTCAGTAGCGAGAGCATGAATCCTGATTATATGCCAACTGAAGATTGTGTTGAAGATTCATGTAATTATGTATTTTCAGAAGTTATACCAGTAGAAGGTTATGACATTGGATTAAGAGTAGTTGGCGCATGGGTAGATTTTGAAGATGATAAATTTATTACTAACTTATTCATAGAAGTAAGTTTAGATGATGGTTTTACTTATAAAACTATTGTTCAAGCACATTTCTTATTTGTTGATTATCCAGATAGATATGAATTAGAATTCGATAAGATTCAAATTGGTAATTTACCAATACCAAAGACACTTATTACTTCAATGATGAATACAATTGATGGACAAGTTGATGATTTTGATTTGAATGAGATGACTAGTGAAATTCCATTAGGTGAATTGGATCTTACAGATTTATCTTACACATTGATGAAAGATGATATTTTAGATCAATTAGCTGAAGGTGGAGATACTGGAAATGCCTTAGCTCAAGAGGTATTATCGATTATTTTTGATAACGAGTTAATTAATTTTTCTTTCGAAGAAGAACAATTTGTTTTAACTGCTGGAGTATCGAAATTCAGAAGTAATGAGACGGATATCCCGGCTTACTTATATGACTTACACTTTAAGGAAATGGTTGATGGGGTAGAAGTTATTGGAGAATTCGATCCAGATTCATTTGATCCAGAAAGTTATATTGTTGACATGTTCACTGAATATATATTTAACAGTGCATTAGTTGGTGGTGGATTCGAAATTTACGAAAAAACATTTAATAAGTTAATTTACTATGGTGCATCAGGATTTGCTGACACTAGAACGTCTTATGAATATGAAAACGAAGATGGAGAAATTGAAATAATTAATATCGGTCTAAAAGCTATATGGTTTGAATTGGCTCCTGATGAAATCTATATATATGCATTATTTAGAATAGCAGGAATGGATTCAGTACTTAAAATCAGAGCAGAAGAAATTTCAACAAGTAACCTTGAATTAGTATTCGAATTTACGGAAATTACTTTCGGTGAAGATGAGGGTGAAGATGATGGAGCCTACTTAAGCATTGTTGATTTAGAAGTATTTAATCAAATGTTCTTAAACCTTGAAAGTATTGAGTTTGGAGAATTTGTTGAAGAAAATGATACTGTTGTGTTAAAGATTACTGCAGAAGGACTTTCTTCATTAATGCAAGATGGTTCACAAGAAGGTACAGTTAATGTTACAGGAATTGACTTAATACAAGATGGAATTGTATTAGATATCGAAGCAGCAGACGCAGAACTTGCAGCAGTATTAGAAAGCTTTACTACAGAACTTAATAACGTATTTGAAGATCCAGCATTACTGACAGGATTATCTGATGCACTTGATGTTGAAACACCGGGTCCAGAACAAGACGTTTACAATGGTGTTGTTGATTTGCAAGCGGCATTAGCAAATGAAGAAGATATTACTGCAGAAGATGTTACTGAACTATTTAACGACTTTGAACAAATGGATCCAGAAGCGCAAGAAGCGTTTATTAATACATTTAATAATTTAATAGATCCAGCAATATATGACGAATTTGAAGCAATGTATAATTCACAAACAGAATCCGAAGAATAGGCTATAATTAAGGAAGTATAAATATATATATAACCCACATATAGAAAAACCCTTATTTAACCAAGGGTTTTTCTTGAAGGTTATTATGTCAGGAGGGATTTATGTGAAACCTAACGAAGAGTTAATGCTCTTACTTGAGTTAAACGGGTTTTCTGTATTAAAATACAAACTAAAAAAACAACTAGAATATGAAGATTCTGGTAATTTAGATTTGTACCGACATAAAAAATTTGCTGATTTAATCGTATCTCATTACTTATTTAAAGAAAAAGAAGATTTTTTGCATCGTAATCCCTTAACTTATCAAGCTAATTGGGATAAAAGTATAAATAGTATTGATCAATTCATTTTTACTCATCCAGATTTAGATGAAGAGACTAATCTAAAAGACTTTCTAGCATTAAAAGACTTTGATGCTATTAACCGTGAAAGTATCTTATATGATGTGTTAGATGCTTGGGAAGAAGAATATCGAGATGCAAGTATTACTAAAATGAAAAACTTAAGAGAAATGATTAAACTATTACCTAAAAAGAGTAGAAAATACCGTAAACCAAGTAAAGGAGCAATGATTTTTAGTGTGATTATTGCGTTATTAAGTATTTTACTCTTTAAAAACTATCCAGTATTACAACCATCATTCTTTATTTTCTTAGTTAACTTAGTAGATGACTTTAATCAGTTACTATATGATATTCCTTGGTATAGTTTTTTGGGAGTAGGATCTATCTTATTACTTGTTACTTATACGGTCTTAAATAACGCCTTATCCCGATTTATCAAGGATGCAAAAGGCGAGAAAAACAAGCATACTGAAAGAATATTTAATAAATGGGAAAACGATATAAAGAATTCTCATCTTTTACAATCAAGCCTACTAGAAGACTATGTTGATTTAGTTGTTAAAGAGCCTGCTAAGAGCTTTTTGGACCTTGAAACGCTCATAGGTCCTGAAATCTTAATGAATAAGTTTAAATCATATGTACGTATGATAGAAGGAAAATTTGATTGGATGACAAAACACTATGAAAAACTCATGAAGGCATTAAGAATCTTATTTACTGTTGCCTTACTTGTTACTGTTGCCTTCTATTTAGTGGGATTCGCCTTGATAAGGGGGTGGGTCAGTGTTTAAGAAGAAAAAGAAGAAACGAGAAGAACAATTTATTGAAGATGAAATTGTTGTAAGTATGAACGATATTTCTAAAACTATACAGAGCAAAGAAGTTATTGATGAAGATGATGATTTTGAAACAGAAGAAGAATGGGCCATTGATCCAAGTGCTCTAGAAGAGAATTATAATGATGACTTAGAGGAAGACATTGATTCAGAAGATGAAGTTCCCTTAGAAGATGAGATGGCAGAAAGCTCTAAAAGGGACACTTCTGAGGAAAAATTCGTTGATGAAAAAGCAAAAAAAGAATTAGGAGAATATTTCGAAGAAGATAAGAAAAAAAATAAGAACCTCAAAGTAAAGAAATCAAAAACAAAAAAGAAATCAAAAAGACAACTTAAAAGAGAACAAGAGTTTGTGGATATTAATGATAGAAGAATATTCAGATATAAGAATAAGAACTACAATAAAGTCGAAGATTTTGTTAAATATTTGGATAATCATTACTTAGATCTTGATAATATTGCTCAAGAAATTATGAATGATGAGAATTTCTTTGGCTGGGTTAGCAAAAAGAGTGATATTTTTGATGAAAGTCTAAAAAAATTCAAAGAAATCAAAGAAAAAATCGAGAAATAACCCTTTTCTCGATTTTCTATTGTATAATTATGGTAGATATTATAGAATATCACATATATAAGAGGTGATTTTGATGAAAGTAAGTCATTTTATTAATACGATTATTGAAGAAGATATTGAATCAGGTAAACACAAAAGAGCAATAACTAGATTCCCCCCTGAACCTAATGGGTTGCTTCACCTAGGACACGCTAGAGCAATTATCACAAACTACACAATGGCTAAAAATCATGGTGGGTATTTTAATTTACGATTTGATGATACAAATCCAGTAAAAGAAGATATCTCGTTTGTGGAAGGAATTAAAGAAGATATAGCTTGGCTAGGATGCGAATGGGAAAATTTATTTTTCGCAAGTGATTACTTTAATGAGATGTACCAAAGAGCACTATTACTTATTAAAAGAGGAAAAGCATTTGTGGATGATTTATCCGCAGAAGATATAAAAAAATACCGTGGTAACTTAACAACTCCAGGGAAAGAAAGCCCATATAAAAATAGATCTATTGAGGAAAACCTACAGTTATTTATTGATATGAAAAATGGAGTATATCTTGATGGAAGTAAAGTATTGAGAGCTAAAATTGATATGACAAGCCCGAACATGAATATGAGAGATCCAATTATTTACCGTATTCAGAGAGCTCATCATTATAACACAGGAGATGAATGGTGTATTTATCCAATGTATGATTATGCTCATCCAATTGAAGACGCAATTGAAGGAATTACTCATAGTCTATGTAGTTTAGAATTTGAAGATCACCGTCCTTTATATGATTGGGTAGTAAAATACTGTGAAATGGAAAAAATACCAAGACAAATTGAATTTGGTAGATTAATTATGGCAAACAAAGTTACTGGTAAAAGAAATCTTAAACAACTCGTTGAAAATAACGTAGTAATGGGATGGGATGATCCTCGATTAATAACTTTAAGCGGACAAAGAAGAAGAGGAGTACCACCTGAAGCAATAGTAGATTTTATAAATGCTTTAGGACTTCCGAAAACACAAGGTCCAACTGAAATTGATATGTTAGATCAATTTGTAAGAGACCATTTAAAAACTTCTGCACCACGGACTAATGCGGTTTTAGATCCACTTAAACTGATAGTTGATAATTATCCTGAAGATAAAGTGGA
Organism: Mycoplasmatota bacterium; assembly: GCA_030636545.1. Taxonomy (GTDB): domain Bacteria; phylum Bacillota_I; class Bacilli_A; order Izemoplasmatales; family Izemoplasmataceae; genus JAFGXW01. The sequence continues at coordinate 7,183 of DAOVWR010000018.1, read as the reverse complement.
ATATTTAGAAGTTGAAAACAATCGCGAAAACGAAGCATTAGGTACTAGAAAAATTCCTTTTAGTAAATATGTTTATATTGAAAGAGAAGATTTCATTGAAGTAAAACCTAATAAAAAATGGAAAAGACTTGCATTAGGGATTGAAGTACGACTAATGCATGCCTATTTTGTTAAAGCAAATAGTATAGTTAAAAACGAACAAGGTGTTATTACTGAAGTACATTGCACATACGATGAAGCAACAAAATCAGGTTCAGGATTCAATGAACGTAAACCTAATGGTAATATTCATTTTGTAGATGCTACACATAATCAAAAGGCTGAAATAAGGCTATTTGAAGACTTAATATTAGATTTTAAAGATAAAGATATACCTTTCATTGAAAAGATTAATCCTGATTCATTAATTATTAAACATGGATTCATCGAAGAAGGAATGAAAGTGAAAAAGGGAGACCGTTTCCAATTCACTAGAAACGGGTACTATAGTGTTGATAAAGATACTACTAAGGATAATATAGTGTTTAATCGTATTGTATCTTTAAGATCATCGTTTAAGAAAAAAGCTGTTTAGTATTACTTGTATTTTTGTTTAAAAAGTTTCTTTTTTCTTGCATTTATAAATTTTTAGTGTATTATGGAATAGACCTAAACAATAAAATAATGTATTATAAATAAAAACTAACAAAAGTTACTTAAATATTTTATAAAGCAGTATTTGTAGTATAGGATTAAAATATGGAGGTAACAAACATGACTGGTAAAGTTAAATGGTTTAATTCTGAAAAAGGATACGGATTCATCACTACAGACGAAGGAAATGATATTTTTGTTCATTACTCACAAATTCAAAAAGATGGTTTCAAATCTTTAGAAGAAGGCGAAAGAGTTCAATTCGACGTTGTAGACGGAGACAAAGGTCCTCAAGCTGCAAACGTAGAAGCAATCTAATTTTGCAAAATTAAAGTCGTTATAAACGGCTTTTTTTATTACCTTATTTTTGTTATAATTAGTTAGGTGATAATATGACTAAGTTTACTGAAGAGGTACTAGATATAATAAAAATGATTCCCTCAGGTAAAGTGATGACTTACGGACAAATAGCTGCTTATGCAGGAAATCCTAGAGGTGCTAGACAAGTAAGTAGAATACTGCATTCTATGAGTGGAACTCATAATCTTCCTTGGCATAGGGTAATTAATTCTAAAGGCACAATATCTTTAACAGGTGAGGGTGGATTCATCCAAGGAGCAATGCTTGCTGATGAAGGAATTCCTGTTATTAACAAGAAAATCGATTTATCGAAATACTTATTTAAAATCATATAAAATGATTAGTAAAGCACTATCTTTTTAGTGCTTTTTTTGTTATAATTATAGTAGGTGATTTGATGATTAATTTACTTGATAATTTAAACGAAAGACAAAGAGAAGCAGTTCTTAAAACTGAAGGACCTGTAATGGCAATTGCCGGTGCAGGAAGCGGTAAAACAAGCGTTCTTACTACAAGAATCGCTTATTTAATCTTTGAAAAAAATATTAATTTTCAGAATATATTAGCTATCACTTTTACTAATAAAGCGGCTAATGAAATGAAATATCGAGTACATCAAACTACCGGAATAAATACATCTCAAATGTGGATTAGTACATTCCACTCGATGTGTGCTAAAATCCTAAGAGAACACATTGAATATTTAGGTTATAGAAAAACATTTCAGATTATTGATGATGACGATGTAACACAATTGATTAAGAGTATTTTGAAAAAAAGCAACTATGATATAAAAATCTATCTTCCTAAGATAGTTAAGAGTATTGTTCAGAAACTAAAATTTGATTATGATTTAATTGAAGATGTGGAAGAACCTTTTAAAAGTGTTGTTAAGATTGTTTTTAAGAAATACCAAGAAAATCTCTTTAACAATAACTTGGTAGATTTTGAAGATTTACTAACATTAACAATAAAATTACTGGAATCTAATGATGAACTTAGGAAATTTTATAATGAAAAATTCCAATATATATTAGTTGATGAGTTCCAAGATACCAATAATGTACAATACAGATTAGTAAGTTTACTAGTTGGTGAAAATAAGAATATCTTCATCGTAGGAGATGAAGATCAAAGCATTTATGCCTTTAGAGGAGCTAATATTGAGAATATTACTAAGTTTAAAAAGGATTATCCAGATTTTCATTTAGTATTACTTGAAGAGAATTACCGTAGTACTAACACAATCTTAGAGGCATCGAACCAAATCATTAAGAATAATGCTAACAGAATTCCTAAAACATTATTTTCGAATTTAGGTAAAGGTGAAAAGATAGTGCATTTCAAAGGAGTAACTGCGAGAGACGAAGTAGAATTTGTCGCTTTAAAGATATTAGAATTAGTGCGAAAAGGCTACGTATACAATGATTTTGCAATATTGTACAGAGCTAATAACACTTCAAGAATGTTTGAAGAAGTATTAATGCAAAAACAGATACCTTACAGAATATATGGAAATACTAGTTTCTTCAAAAGAAGAGAGATAAAAGATTTCACAGCTTATCTGAGATTAATTATTAATTTAGATGATGCATATAGCTTTATGAGAGTCATCACAACTCCTAGAAGGGGGATTGGCGCAGTAACGTTAGATAAATTAATAAACTTTGCGGCCGCTAATAATCTTGATTTGATGGAAGCAATTGATCGAGCAAACGAAGTGCTAGGTAAAAGTATTTGTACTAAATTATTAGATTTTAAGAACATGATTTTAGATTTTAGATCTAAGTTAGATATTTTATCTTTTAATGACTTTGTAGATTATATTTTACAACATTCAGGATACGTTAAAGCTTTAGAAAATGATGAAAAAGGCGATGTAAGATACGAGAATATACTTGAATTTAAGACAATATTAAGTGAAAATGAGCAAATATATAAAGATTTAAGCAAGGAAGAGATGTTAGTGTATCTCTTGGAAGATATTAGTTTAAAGAGTGAAGAGAGTAAAGAAGACATCATTGACGGTGTTACACTTATGACACTTCATTCAGCAAAAGGACTTGAGTTCAGAGTTGTCTTCATGGTAACAATGGAAATGGGTATGTTTCCACTTGGACGAAGTATGAATAGTAGAAAAGACTTTGAAGAAGAAAGAAGATTAATGTATGTTGGTGTAACTAGAACAAAAGAATTACTATTTCTAACTAGCGCTAACGTTAGGCAAACATGGGGAGAAACTAGTCAAAACACTACTAGCTGCTTCATTAATGAAATAAATGATGAATTACTTGATACTAAAGGATATTCGGAATATGTAAGTAAACCTTACCGAGAAACTAACTTCTTGAGTAAGAAAATACTTAATACTGCAAAACTAGATAATCTTAATAAATATAATAAAAACGATTTAAACAAGGGTGATAAAGTAACTCATTCAAAATTTGGTCTAGGCTTAGTTATCAGCGTAACCGGTGATAACTGTATTATCGCTTTCCCACACCCATATGGAATCAAGAAACTACTTAAAGACCATCCAGCAATATCTAAAAAATAATATAATATGTTATAATAAATGTGGTGATTTTATGGAAACTAAAAAAAGAGTCGAAGAACTAACAAAATTGTTAGAGAAATACAGTTATGAATATTATGTATTAGATAACAGTGTTGTAAGTGATCAAGAATTTGATGCACTCTTACATGAGTTAATCAAATTAGAAGAATCACATCCCGAATTTGCTGATGTTAATTCTCCTACTAAAAGAGTAGGTAGCATTGTATTAGATAAGTTCGAAAAAGTTACTCATGATGTTCCTATGATGAGCCTTTCTAATGTGTTCAATGAAGAAGACTTAAGAAGTTTTGATGAGAAAATTATTAAAGAGGTTGGTAACGTAAGTTACAATGTTGAACTTAAGATAGATGGCTTAGCTGGTAGTGTTAAGTATGAAAATGGTAAATTATTACTCGGTGCATCACGTGGTAACGGGGTAGTTGGAGAGAACATTACTTCAAACATTAAAACAATAAAATCTATTCCCCTAAAAATAGATTATTATGATAATCTTGAAGTTCGTGGTGAAATCTTTATGAGTAAAAAATCTTTCAATAAAACTAACGATGAAAGAGTTTTAAATAACTTAGAAGAATTCAAAAATCCAAGAAATGCAGCTTCAGGAAGTATTAGACAACTTGATAGTAAAATAGCTGCAAAAAGAAGTTTAGATATGTTTGTTTATAGTATAATAAGCCCAGAAAACCACAGTATTAAAAATCACACAAAAGCGCTTACCTTTGCTAAATCACTAGGGTTTAATATTAATCCATTAAGTAAGGTATGTAAGAACATTGATGAAGTTGTTGAATTTATAAAAATATATACTGAGAAGAGAAATAATCTTAAGTATGAGATAGATGGAATTGTCATAAAAGTAGATCAACTTGATTTACATAATAAGATTGGTTATACAGCAAAAAGCCCTAAATGGGCAATTGCTTATAAATTTCCAGCTGAAGAAGTAATCACAAGAATAAATAGTATAACGTTCCAAGTAGGACGCACTGGACAAATTACTCCAGTAGCTAATTTAGATCCAGTTATGGTACAAGGAAGCACAGTTAGTCGAGCTACTCTTCATAATGAAGATTATGTTACTGATAAAGACATAAGAGAAAATGATTATGTAATAATAAAAAAAGCAGGAGATATTATTCCCGAAGTTGTTAAAGTTATATTGGATAGAAGAGATAATTCAAGCATTCCTTTTTCAATGGTTAAAGAATGTCCTGTTTGTGAAAGCCAATTAGTAAGAAAAGACGGAGAAGCTGGTCATTACTGCGTTAACGAACAATGTGATGCCAAGAAAATCGAAGGATTAATTCATTTTGCTTCAAGAAAAGCAATGTATATTGAAGGGCTTGGAGACCGCATTATTGAACAGTTTTATAATGATGGATTCCTGAGTTCTATAAAGGATATCTATTTACTTAAAAACCATCGTGAAGAATTAATTGTTAAAGAGGGTTTCGGTGTTAAAAGTATTGATAAGTTGCTAGAAAATATTGAAAGAAGTAAAAATAGTAACCTAGATAAATTATTATTTGGATTAGGTATTCGTCACGTTGGCGAAAAAGTATCTAAGGTAATTAGCGCAAATTATCCAAATATTGACGATATGGGAAAATGGGTATACGAAGATTTAATTAATATTGATGAAATTGGCTCAGTTATAGCTAAAAGTATTATTGATTTCTTTAGATCTGAAGAAAATATAAAATTAATTAGCGAATTAAAAGAATTAGGACTTAATACTATGTATACTAGTAATATATACAATAAGGATGAGTTTACACTTAAGACTTTTGTTTTAACAGGTAAACTTGTGTTATATACAAGAAATGAAGCCAAGTCTTTAATCGAGTCTTTAGGAGGCAAAGTTTCAAGTAGTGTTAGTAAAAAAACAGATTATGTAGTCGCTGGAAGCGACGCAGGTTCTAAACTAACTAAAGCAGTAGGACTAGGTGTTAAAGTTCTAACTGAAAGAGAGTTTAAAGACCTAATAGACAGGTGATTAGATGTTAGATAAAATTATTATTAAAGGTGCAAAAGAGAATAATCTAAAAAATATAGATTTATCTATTCCTAAAAATAAACTTATTGTAATGACAGGTTTAAGCGGGAGTGGTAAGTCTTCTTTAGCATTTGATACAATTTATAAAGAAGGTCAAAGAAGATATGTAGAAAGTTTAAGTGCGTATGCTAGACAGTTCCTTGGGAATCTTGAAAAACCTGATGTTGAAAGTATTGAAGGATTAAGTCCAGCAATAAGTATTGATCAAAAAACAACATCTAAGAATCCGCGAAGTACTGTTGGGACAGTTACTGAAATATATGATTATCTTAGATTGTTATATGCAAGAATAGGAAAACCTATTTGTCCTACTCACAATATTGAAATATCAAGTCAAAGTATTGAACAAATGACTGAGAAAGTACTAGAAATAGCCGAGGGAAGAGTTATTATATTAGCTCCTTTAGTTAAGGAAAGAAAAGGAACACATCATAAAATCTTAGAACAATTAAGAAAAGAAGGATATGTTAGGGTTAGAATTAATGGGGAAATCTTAGACTTAGATAATAATTTTGACATGGAGAAAAATAAGCGATATACAATCCAAGCTGTAGTAGATAGACTAAAAATAAAAGACGGAATAAGAAGTCGTTTATTTGAAAGCCTTGAGACAGCTACTAATTTAGGAGAAGGAAAAGTAGTTGTTCTAATTAATGATAAAGAACATATCTTTAGTGAACATTATGCTTGTCCTAAATGTGATTTTAATATTGGAGATCTTCAACCAAGATTGTTCTCTTTTAACGCTCCATATGGTTCTTGTCCTGAATGTCATGGTCTTGGACATAAAAGAAAAATTGATCCAGAATTACTAATGCCTGATAAGAATATCTCAATTAACGATGGAGGAATTAAAGGTTGGCAAAATACTGATACATATTCTTTCTCGATGTTGAGACAAACTGCGAAGTATTATAATATCGATTTAGATATAAAAATAAAAGATATGTTACAAAAAGATTTAGACATTGTTCTTTATGGAAGTAAAAATAAGATTAAGTTTACTTTTGGTGGTAAAACCGAAGATGGGTATCTTCATCAAAAAAACGGTACTTTTGAGGGTGTTGTAACTCAATTTGAAAGACGTTATATGGAGACGACATCACGCTTTATCCGTGATTGGATTGAAGGATATATGGCAGTTAGCTCATGTAAGGTATGTAAAGGTAAAAAACTTAATAAGAAAGCTTTAAGTGTAAAAGTTGGCGGAATAGATATTATTACTCTTACTGATTTTTCAATTAAAGAATCTATTAAATTTTTTAGAGGTTTAGAATTAAGTGAGACAGATAAGAAAATTAGCGAGATGGTCCTAAAAGAAATAATTGAAAGATTATGTTTCTTAGAAAATGTTGGCTTAAGCTATCTTACGCTTTCTAGACAATCAGCTACATTAAGTGGCGGAGAAAGCCAAAGAATTAGATTAGCTACCCAAATAGGGTCGCATTTAACTGGAGTACTATATGTCTTAGATGAACCAAGTATTGGTCTTCATCAAAGAGATAATAGTAAGTTAATTAAAACGCTTAAGAAAATGCGCGATTTAGGAAATACTT
>DAOVWR010000081.1 GCA_030636545.1 Mycoplasmatota bacterium | reverse complement strand
CCCTTAAATACGATGTTGTGGGTATCCATTGCTTCGCATTGTCAGATGAAGATAATGTGGATGCTTATGGAAGAAATTTTGCTCCGATAGTTGGAATAAATGAGGAGAGTGCGACTGGTACAAGTAATGGTGCACTTGGTTGCTATTTAAATAATTATGTAAAAAAAGATAAAATGTCTTTTATTTTAAGACAAGGATATAGTATGAATAAGCCGTCAGAAATAATTACTAAACTAACAAAAATAAAAGGTGAAATAGTTACAATCTTTGTTGGTGGAAGTGCCAAAAGAATTTAAGGAGTGATTGAATTGAAAACAGCAATTATAACAGTGGGAAAAGAAGTCTTAACGGGAAAAACCACTAATACCAATTTAAGAACAATCGCAAGTAGATTAAATCAGATAGGAATAGATGTAAATCGTTCATTTGTTATTGATGACAAACTAGAAGAATATCATGAGATACTTGATTTTATAGATGAAGATTTAATTATTTTCACAGGTGGTCTTGGTCCAACGATAGATGACATTACTAGAGAAACAGTAATAAACTATTTTGGTGTGGATACCTACATAAACCAAGATATACTAAAAGGTATAAAATCATACTTTGACCACATCAATGTAGAAATGAAAGACACGAACAATAAACAAGCACTTTTTCCTAAAAAAAGCATCATATTAGATAATAAATTAGGAACAGCTCCTGGAGTTATTTTTAATGTGAATAATAAAACAATTGTTTTGTTCCCAGGACCACCTCATGAAATGTTACCAATGTTAGAGGAATTGATCAAATATTTAGAAAAAGTAAATGAGATTAAGTATTTTTCTAAAGGATTCAAACTTGTCGGAACAGGGGAATCAACTATGGAGAAATCTTTAACAGGATTTTATGAATTACATCCAAATGTAAATATTGCTCCTTACGCAGGAATTGGAGAAATAAAATACATATTCACTTCGATTAATAAATTAGATTTAGAGAATGCAATGAATGAATTTTATAAATTATTTCCTAAATTTGTATTTGGCGATTTAAACGATACTCTAGAAGGTGTAGTTGTGAAATTATTAACTGACAAAAAGATGATAATTTCAGTAGTTGAAAGTTGTACTGGTGGAATGCTCGCAAGTTCAATAACTAACGTAAGTGGATCATCTTCAGTGTTTAATGAAAGTATTGTTACATACAGTAATGAAGCTAAGATTAAGTATTTAGATATAAAGTTAGATACTCTTAACACATATGGTGCAGTAAGCTCTGAGTGTGCTCTAGAGATGTCAAAAAAATTATTTGAAAAGACAAATTCAGACATAACAGTTTCAATCACCGGTATTGCTGGACCGACAGGTGGAACAAAAGAAAAACCTATCGGACTTGTCTATTTTGGAGTTACTTTTAAAGGAGAAAATAAGACATATAAAAAGATGTTTAATGGTAATAGATACATGATTAGAAAGAGAGCTACAATTTTCGCTCTTGACCTAGTTCGTAAGGAATTACTATAATTGTTTTAGAAAAATACCCCAATTTAAAACCTTATATATTATATATATAAATTAGTTTACATTAAAAAACAACTGTGCTATAATAGTTCAGCTGAGTGAAAACTCATCCTTGCTGCAATGCAGCCAATAGACCAAGAGGAGGTAAAAAAAATGAGAAAATATGAAATTATGTATGTCATTCGTCCTACTGTATTAGAAGATGATAGAAAAGTTTTAATTGAAGAATTAAATACAATCTTTACATCTCGCGGTGCAGAAGTTACAAAAGTAAACGAATGGGGTATGAAAGACCTAGCTTATGAAATTGAAAAACATAAAAAAGGTTATTACGTTGTATTAGACGTAGTATCTAATGATGAAGCTAGAATCGAATTCGATCGTATCGTTAGAATTAAAGAATCAATAATTCGTTATTTAATCTTAAAAGATGAAAGATAAGGAGTGATTTTATGATTAATCGTACTGTTTTAGTTGGTCGCTTAACGAGAGACCCAGAACTAAGATATACTTCAAGTAATATCGCAGTTGTAAAATTTACACTAGCGGTAAACCGTACTTTTGCAGGTCCAACTGGCGAAAGAGAAGCAGATTTTATTCAATGTGTTGTTTGGAGAAAACAAGCAGAGAATTTAGCACGCTTTGTTAAAAAAGGAAGTTTACTTGGAATTGAAGGAAGAATACAAACAGGTTCATACGACGACAAAGATGGAATCAGAAAATACACTACTGAAGTTGTTTGCGATAGCGTTCAATTCTTAGAACCAAAGAGTCAAACAAGTGAGTTTGATCGAGATTATGGTTCTCAAGAATACTCAAGAAGTTATCAAAAAAATGATTATAAAAAACCAAAAAAACAAGAATCTACTCCTACAATAGATGTAGCTGAGGACGATTTACCATTTTAAAGGAGGAAAATTAAATGGCTAGAACTGGAAATTTTCGAAAAAGACGTAAAAAAAGATGTTATTTTACAGATAATAAAATTACATATATAGATTATAAAAATGTTGAACTATTAAAAAGATTTATTAGTGATCGTGGAAAAATCTTACCGAAACGTGTTACAGGAACTAAAGCTAGATACCAAGCAGAATTAAGTGTTGCTATTAAACGCGCACGTCATATGGCTTTATTACCATTTATAAAAGAATAAGACTCATTTCGAGTCTTTTTTTTCTATATGTTTAGTTTTGAAAAAAGACCTAATTATGATATAATATTTAAGACAAAAAGAGGTGATTTGATGAAAGTACTATTTAAAGTTTCAGTTCCTATTTCAATAACATTATTATTTTTGATATTTTATATTTTCGAAGATAATGCCTTGTTTATTGTAGTGTTTTCAAGTATCATATTTGTCTTAATGGCTAACCTCTATTTTCAAGTTTATTTTTATCGTCGTAAAGATCAAAAAATTTCATGGCTTACAAAAAAACTAAAAGATACACAAATGATAGTAGAAAGAAAAGATATTGCTGAAAAGAAAGTTATCGCAGAAATGCCTTTAGGGATCATCGTTTTTGATGAATCATTAAATGTTAACTGGGCTAATAACTGCGCTAAAGATATCTTTGAAAATTTCTTGATTAAAAGAAATATTGAAACTCTTTCAGCGGAGATATTTAATAACTTAATCGATAAAGAACCAAAAAAAGTTCTAGTGATGAAAATATATACACATGAATATGAAGTTGAGTTTGATTTTGAAAACTTAATTCTTTATCTAACACAAGTTTCAGAACGAGAAGAAATAAGAAGAAAATACGATGACGCTACAGATGTTATCGCTGTCTTAAACCTAGATAATTTAGATGACGCAGTCAGTGTCTTAGATGTATCTGAACGTAGTTACATTCAAGGAAGATACCTTCAAGTATTAGAAAATTGGGGAGCTGAATTTGGATTTTACATTGTTCCAATTACTAACTCAAAATTAATCGCAGTAATGAATAAATCAAACCTATTAGAACTTATCGATAATGAATTTAAAATCTTAAATGAAATCTCAGAAATATCTAAAGAAAATGATTTATTAGTTACTTTAAGTAGTGGTATTGGATGTGCCAATATTAAGTTTAATAAACTAGGAGATATTGCCGAAAATGCCTTAGACTTAGCATTATCACGCGGTGGAGATCAAATAGTTGTTAATATTGAAGGAGATGATTTACTCTACTTTGGTGGAAACACTAACACAGCTGAAAAACGCACAAGAATTACAACGAGAATTAATACTCAAAAACTAGAAAAACTCTTTGAGGAAAGTAACCGAGTTTTTATTATGTCACATGTTTTACCAGACACAGATGCACTAGGTGCATCAATGGGTATTTTAAAACTTGCTCAAACATTCAATAAAGAAGCTTATATTGTTTTAGATACAGAAACAGCTGACAAAACAGTTAAGAAGATTATTCAATTAATAGAGTATGAATATGTAACTTTCTTAGATTATATAATTACACCATCTCTGGCAATAGATTATATCAAGAAAGACGATTTACTCATCTTAGTAGATCATCATTCTTACGGCCAATCAATGGAACCAAAAGTAATTGCTAAATCAAAGAAACTAGTAATAATAGACCATCACCGTAAATTAAAAGATGCTGTTCCTAATGCTTTAATCAGTCATATCGAACCTTACGCATCAAGTAGTGTAGAGTTAGTTACTGAAATGATTGATTTAGCTAGTAAAGAAGTAGAAATAAATCAATTTGAAGCAACAGTAATGCTTTCAGGTATTATGGTTGATACTAACAACTTCATATACCGCACTGGATCACGTACATTTGAAGCAGCTGCAATTTTAAGAAAATTTGGAGCTGAAACATTCAAAGTTAAAACTATCCTAAGAGAAGGATTGGAAGAAATTCAGTTAAAATCACAATTATTATCAATTGCGGAAGTAATTCATTCTAAATTTTCAATTGTCATTGTTCCAAACAATATTCCAACTAGTAGAAATCTACTAGCTAAAGTAGCTGACATGTTACTCGAAATTGATAACACAGTTGCCTCTTTTGCAATCGGATATTTTGAAGAAAGAATGGTCGGAATTAGTGCTAGAAGTTTAGAAGGATTTAATGTTCAAGTAATTATGGAAAAATTTAGTGGCGGCGGGCATTTAAATAATGCTGGTGCGCAAATTGAAACAAACGATATTGAGAAAGTTAAGGCAGAGTTAATAGAATTTATTGACAAAGCTATTCAGGAGGAAAAACCAATGAAAGTTATACTGATTAAAGATGTTAGAAACAAAGGTAAAAAAGGTGAAATCATCGATGTTGCTGCTGGCTATGGAAATTACTTATTATCAAGTAAGAACGCTATCGAAGCAACAACAGAAAACTTACAGTCTATTGAAACTGAAAAAGCTAAAAAAGAAGAAATAGAACGTAAACTACTTGAGGAAATGAAAGCCTTAAAAGAAAAAATAGAAAAATTACCAGTAAAAGTACATGTTAAAATTGGTGATAACGGAAAACTATTTGGTAAAATTAATTCAAAACAAATTGCTCATGAATATAAAAAACAAAATGGCTTAGATATCGATAAACGTAAAATCCAATTAAAAGATAATATGTCTGCATTAGGTAACTACATTGTAGATGTAAAATTACATAAGAATGTAACCGCAAAAATTGAAGTCTTAGTTATAGAAGAATAGAGGTATATGATGGAAAAAATAATCCCTAACAATATGGAAGCTGAACAATCAGTACTAGGAAGTGTCTTTGTCGACCCAGGTACAATTAAGATTTTGATTGATGCCTTAGTTAAAGATGATTTCTATACATATCGTCATAAAGTCATTTACACTGCAATGGTGGGACTCTTTAATGATGGAGTAGCAATTGATTATACAACTCTAACAAATATCTTAGAAACTAAAGACCTATTAAAAGATGCTGGTGGTGTTGATTATATCATTGGATTAATCAACTTTGTTCCTTCAATTCAAAATTTACATAACTATATT
>DAOVWR010000034.1 GCA_030636545.1 Mycoplasmatota bacterium | reverse complement strand
TCATCATTAATAATGATAGAGTAATTATCACTAGGATATTCTGATAAGAGTGCGATATCTCCAGAATATAAATAAATAGTAAATAATGGATCACTATAAAGATTAATGTAGTGTTCTCCATCGCATACTAACGTAGCATCAAGGATTTCACAGTCTTGAGATACGATTGTCATCTCTTCTTCAATGCTTGCTTTATATGCGCTAGTTAACCCATCATACTTAATAACATCAATCACAGATCTAGATGATAATAATAAAGCAAAAAAGGCAATATAAAGTAAAACAAAAAGAATATGGTCTTTTCGATAGTTTAATATTTCTTTTGGATATACTAAAGAATCTCTAATGCGTTTAAACATAATTATCACCTTTTGTTATTATAACATATAACAGTCTCTTTTTCCCAATATGTGTTAAAATATATGTAGGTGATTTTTATGAATTTAATGACAAAAGAGAAACCGTATAATACTTTAAATGCTTTTTACCGTAATAAGTTCGGTAAAAAGGTTTTTAAAATAGCTTTAAACGGTAATTTTACTTGTCCTAATAAAGATGGAAAAAGTGGGTATGGTGGGTGTATTTATTGCAGCGAATTAGGTAGTGGTGATTTCGCAGGAAATAAAGAATCCTCATTAAAAGATCAGTTTAACCAAGTGAAAGAATTAATGCATAACAAATGGGATGATGGGTTATATATTGCCTACTTCCAAGCAAATACAAACACATATGATACAGTAGCTAGATTAAGATATTTATACGAAACTGCATTATCATTAGATGACAAGATAATCGGCCTAAGTATTGGTACAAGGTGTGATGCCTTAAATACTGAAATTTATGATTTGCTGTCTGAACTAAATAAAAGAACTTACCTTCAAATAGAACTTGGATTACAGTCAATCCATGATAAAACTTCAGTGTTCATTAATAGAGGACATTCACTAGCCTGTTTTGATCGGGCAGTTAAAGAGTTACGAAAGAGAAATATCGAAGTAGTTGTTCACATCATTAACGGATTCCATATTGAAACAAAACAAGAAATGTTAGAAACTGTTGAACATCTAAATACATTAGGTATTCAAGGCATCAAAATTCACTTGTTACATGTCATGAAAAATACTAAACTTGGAAACATGTATTTAAAGGAACCTTTTAAAATGTTGACACTAAAAGAGTATGTTGATATCACAGTTTCACAGATTGAGATTCTTAACCCAAATATTATTATCCATAGATTAACGGGAGACTCTCCAACTGATTTATTAATTGTTCCTGAATGGAGTAGAAAGAAATTTGTAATTATGAATGAAATCGATAAGACATTAAGAAGCAAAAACAGTTATCAAGGTATTAACTACATAAAAAAATAACTCGCATAATTATGTGAGTTATTTTTATTTATCAATCATCTTAACAGATATTTCATTTCTTCATATATCATCTTAACTACAAGCATGTCAGCACTTCCACCAGGTGAAATATTTTTCCCAATATACTCATTACTTAAGTTAGAGATGAGAGCTATATTGTTGGTATATCCTCCTGCTTTGACTATCTCACTCATCTTATTTTTAACACTTTGCAGTGTTTCAAAATTAGTACGGTGAACAATTGTTGTATCATCTAATAAACTCATTAGATGAATTAAATATTCTAAATGCATATACTCTTGAGGTCTATCTCGATAACTTGGAATATCAAAAACCATCTTCAGTCCGTTCAAGACTTCTCCTCTTATACCTTTTATATTATATTTTAGGTAAACCTCATCACCATGTGATTTATTAGGTTTACTTGTAATATTTTCATAGTAATCACCAATTATTAATTCGCTAATCTTAATAATTTCTCTTTTAATAAATGTTTGTCCTAAATTATTACGAATAGCTTTGGACATAACTGGTAAAAAGATACCAAGGATAAATATTAATCCTTTTTGAGTGTTGACATTATTAGTAACCTTAAACATTGCTTCTTCAGCTTTAATACCAATTTCCTGGAGTTTTTTAGGATTTTCAGCACCATTGAGTCCATAAAGGATAAATTCCTTTAGGTAAGGCTTAATTGCGAATGTGCTGTTCACAAACATTTGAAAATCCATATCAGAATGAGCACCACAATCATGGCTTGAAACTAGTCCGAATTTTGGATAAAGATCTAGTTCACAGTAGATACATTTTATTGTTTTATTTAAGATTAAATTTACTAAGTAATTCTGTGTAATTTCGTCGATCTTCGCAAAAAGTTCTTCTTGTGTGTGTGTTTGGTTCCGAACACATACATGAGAATAATTATCACAAATTAAACATTTTCTCATTTCACATTCTAACTGAGATCTCGTAATTGATACTTCATTATAAACATCAATATCAACTAATTTTCCTAATACGTTTGCTTCTTCAATTAGGATTGTTTTCTCTTTAACTATATTTCCTTCTTCTTCAACAACATAATAAACGTAATTTCCATCAGCTGAACCAACTTTAGCTTTAGTAGTAATCTTTAATTTAAATTCTTTTCGGATAAAAGAATCATAAAGATTACAAATAAATTTTAATCTGTTTGGATTTTTGTCAGCTCCTGGCACATTTGATTTTAAAATTATGATTGTTTTATATTTGAATTCTCTCATTAGCTCTTCGATATGCTGTGCTCTTTTCTCTCTTGCTTCTAGAATTAAAGACACTAGTGTCTACCTAAACTATGTTCTTTAATTCTTTTTACTACTAATTGTCCCTTTTCACTTACTAAATATTCATAAGTAGCAAGCGGAACATATTTTTTTATTTCTTCAGTATTATTTTCTTTTAGTAATTTTCTAACGAGAGAAGCACTAACAATCTTTTCACCAATTTTTTTTCTTTTTATTATCTTAACATGGCTACCTAAGTAGGTTTTTAAAACTTGGTTATATTTATT
The DNA here is from genome assembly GCA_030636545.1 of Mycoplasmatota bacterium. Taxonomy (GTDB): domain Bacteria; phylum Bacillota_I; class Bacilli_A; order Izemoplasmatales; family Izemoplasmataceae; genus JAFGXW01. The sequence continues at coordinate 7,999 of DAOVWR010000034.1, read as the reverse complement.
CGTATTAAACGAGAAAGGTTCTTCTCCTAAATATCTAATGTTTATATTAAAGATTTTTTCATAGTATTGTTTATAAACTAATACATCTATTAATGTTTGTTCATCTTTAATTAGTTGGTCTTCTTTTAAGAAGTATTTTGGGAAAGTGATTTTTGATACCAAATATGATAATGTCGGTAGTACTGTGACATTTTTTAAATATGAGGTTGCTGATTTAATAATTTCAAAACGATCAAGAAACGGAAAACTTGATAAATCTTCACTAACAACAAAAACAAGTACTTCTTTGTTTTCTTTTGAAGCAGTTTCAATTAAGTATAAATGTCCTAATGTCATTGGATTAGCATTAATCATTACAGCGGCTTTTTTATTATCGCTTAGTGCGTATTCATCTCTAAGATTAGTAAGAACATTAATAATCTCGTCTCCACCTTCAAGTAAGACAGTATTCATTGTCATTACGATTGTTTTCATATTAAGACTAGTAAAGATTAATTCATTTCTTGGGATTGTATAAACAAAATAATGAAAGATATTTAATTGGCTCATATAATTTACTAAATGAGAAAACATTAAGTTAGTGATATTTTGATTAGTATATTCTTTTATAACTAAAAAGCATTTCATGACATTGTTGGCTAATGAGGATGTCGCTACTAGTTTATCTTCATCGTATACTAAAATGGAATATGTAATATCATATTCATATTCAAAATCATGTTTTTTTAAGAATGAGATTAATAAATCTCTTTCGTTGTCTAAAATAACTTCTTTGATTTGAAACATTTTCATCACCTCTTATACTTGGTAGATGTAATCAATTATTTCATATGTACGGTCTTCTACTTCACCTATTATTTTATCACGTTTTACAATATCTTTCGGGATATTCGTAAAACCATAGGCGATACTAGCTAATTCTTGAATTGGATAAATTTTTAATTTTGTATTTTTTAATTTCTTAATTAAATCTTTTCTTAAAGGATTTATAGCAATTCCTCTTTCAGTTACTAAACAATCAATATTTTTACCTAGAGTAGTAATTGTTGTAACTCTATCTTTAATAACCGGAATTCTTCCTTTGATCAAAGGTGAAACAATAATACATACTTTTGATTCAGATGCAGTATCACTATGTCCTCCACTACCACCTATTAATGTTTGATGGGAATCAGTAGTTACATTTACATTGAAATTATAGTCTATTTCAGTAGCTCCTAAAATAACAATATCTAAATCCTTAATTACTTGATCTTTATTTTCCGGATTAGCGTATCTTGATGCGCTAATTGGCAAATGCATTTTATTTCTTTTCAATGATTCAATTGCTTCTAAGTCAAAGCACTGTACGTCGTATAATTTTTCTACTAAACCTTCTTCTAGCATTTCAACATGATATTTAGTTATTCCACCACTAAAAAATGATGCTTTAATATTTTTCTTAATCATAATATCTTTGACATCTTTTGTTACTCGTAAACTAACTCCTCCGGCTCCACTTTGAAAAGAGAACCCTTCTTTAATGAGACCTAGTTCGTTTAGCAAGATTGATGTATTTTTCGCAATTTTAACACCAATTGGATTTTTTGTAATCTCGGTTGTTCCTGAAACGATTCCCTGTGTATCGCCAATTTGATCAACTAATAATATATAATCAATGTTTTCTCCTGAAATTTCTGGATTAGGGATCTCTATATTTATTAAATTATCAGTTACTAAAACTTTAATTTTAGCATGGATACTGTCAGGTATTGCATATCCTAAACTACCACACTTATTAGGTCCTAAGAAACCAACAGCATCACCAAAGTGGTTTACATAAGGAACGGCAATAAAGGCAATATCTATTTCGCTTTTACCTTCAATAATAGCGCGAGCTCTTCCACCGTGTGTTTGCATTTTTAATTTGCCAGGTAAGCCATTGTGAGTAATAAACTCAGCCACGGGACCATTAATATAGTTAGTTGTTATATTATTGATTTGGCCATTTTTGATTAAGTCTAGGATACTAGAATAATTAGGAAAAATAGCACTAGGAAAGAGATTTATTCCTTGGACTTTTTCTTTTTTATACTTATCTAAAACATAGTTAATAACATAATCGCCATTACGTAAGTGATGATGAAAACTGATATTTCTGTTAGAAGAAATATCGATTTGATTAAAAAGTTCATCAATGTGATTGATGACTTTTATTTTTTGGTTTTTAACTCCCATAAAGATCACCTACAAATTATATTTTTTTGCTTTTTCTAAAACTTTCTTTGCTTTTTCAATAATTGGTAAATCAATCATCTTACCATCTAAGCTAAAAGCACCTTTATTTGTTTCTTCACTTTTCTTGACGATTCTTTTTGCTTCTGTTATTTCTTCAAGTGATGGTGCAAATACTTGGTTTATTATATCGATTTGATTAGGATGGATACTTGCTTTTGATGTAAAGCCTAAATTTAGTGCATTAGTAGCATCAAGTAATAATCCTTTGTCATCATCCTTGTTTGTATAAGGAGTGTCAATAGCATCAATATTATAAGCATTTGCGGTAATTGCGATGATGCTTCTAGCATATAAAATCTCCGTTGCTTCTAACGTTCTTTTAATTCCTAATTCTTTTGTATAATCTTCTGCCCCAAAAATTAAAGCAACAACATTTTTCTCTTTTGCGATATCTTCAACTAAAAGAAGTGCCATTGGTGATTCAACGATTGGGATTATTGGTTTATTAGATAGTTTATTAAGCATTCTAATTCCCTTGACACTTGCTTTTGGTAAAACGTATCCTGAGATATCTAAATTAGCTAAAGCGTTAATGTCGTCATGAAAATAGCGTGAATCATAACTATTAATACGAACAAAGATTTCAACTTCATCATATGAGTATTTTGATAAGAAGTTTTTAATTAATGTTCTTGCAGAATCCTTGTCATAACTAGTCACAGAATCTTCAAAATCAATGATGATTACATCACTATCAAAAACATCAAGATTTTGAATCATTGATGGTGTATTTCCGGGGATAAATAAATAACTTCTACTCATGACTCTCACCCATCCTTTTAATTGCTGTTTCTAAGCGTGATTTAATTGTATAGTCTAGTGCACCTTTATCAAGACAAACAACATGCATTTTAGCAATGTTATTATCTTTTAATGTGTTGAGTATTACTTCTTTAATTTGATCTCCAAATTGTTTTAAAACAACGCTTTCAATTACTATTTCTAGTTTATTTGATTTTGTAATTGTGATTAAACAATCACTTGATTCAAGTGAACCTGCGCTTGCTTTCATAGATATCAGTCCTATCTGTTTATTAAAGCTAATGTTCTATTCATGACATTATTAACAATCATGATTCCTTCATCAGTTCCCATACCTGGTTTCGCTAAACATTGTTTAGCTTCACAAGCTATGGCAATGTTTGTTGTTACTTCGGCACTTATGTTAGTTTCATTACATGTCCCGCCGCTATATGCCCCAATGTTTCTTTCTTTACAATATAGTAATGCTTCAATAATATTGTTTACTCCACCAAGATCTGGTGTTTTTACTTGCAGCATATGTCCAGCGTTATTATCTGCGAAATATTTAACGTCATCTAAGGTATTACACCATTCATCCGCAACTATTTCGACAGTTGAATTATTGTCATTAATTATTTTCGTAATATCTCTTAAAGCAATCATTGTATCTTCTCTGTTTCCAGCATCAACTGGTCCTTCAATTCTTAATGTAAAAGGATAAGCTGCGTTTTCTAATTCTTTTAAGTATTCAAATATTTGTTTTACATTATTATCAAAGATAATCCCGATAGTTCCATAAACATCGATATGAAAGATTGGTTTATAACTTTTATCTGAGCTTAAATATTGTACTCTGTTTTTTAGCCAGACAATATACTCTTTTAAGATTTCACCTTGATATCCAAGTTTTGTTTCAATATGGTTGATTAAAGCATGAGGCATAACCTCAACTCTCTTAATAATCATTTTATCAACATTAGAATAGCGGTCATCCCCACATTGTGCGAATAGTGGAACACGTTTATATTCTATAGTTTCAATATTGTATTCTTTTCTTACTTGCTGCGCCATTGTTACTTTGTTAGCTTTTGCTGCTGCATCTAATAAGGCTTGAGTAACTCCGTAACGCAAAGCTGTATGGATTAATTTACCATTTGATTTTAATGAATCAACTTCGATAGCTAAATCTTTAAAAGAGGAGATGTCTTTACCAATTAATAAAGGTTTAATAAATTTATTTAATTCATAAATACCTTCTTTACTTTGAAATAATGGGTCTCTCCCACCAGCTCCACTATATTGAACTGCGGCAGCGTCGCCTATTGCGACTTGGCCGTCTTCTAAAACAATCATAATTGAGATAGCTTCACCTTTTTGTCTAATGTAATTAAACTTAGGAGTTAATGGTTTTCCATCATAACGAAAAACATCTTGGTGAGCTCCTGCTTTAATAGCTAGTTGATCATCAAAATAAAATCCTGTAAGTGATTCAGAATATATAACGTCTATAATTTTCATAGTATTCTCCTTAACCTTTTTCTGTTCCTACTAAAACTCCTTCTGATATTGCATAAATATCATCAATTGTCATTTGGATCGATATTTTACGATTTTGGATTTTAGCTCTTTCGGCTAATTTCTGATGATGAAATTCTTTGATTTCATCTGTGAAAGCTAAACATCCTAATTCTAAAATTCTAATTTTACCCTCAATGTCTCTTGCGGGTAATACTTTTCCGTTATTCATTTCGCTTGGTGCGAAAGGAATATCAATAAGTCCTCGTTTAAATGCATTCACTGCACCTTGAGCGATATCACCTTTTCCAGCTTTAACTACAGCGTGAATTAATGAGTCTACTTCTTTTTTTATTTGATTGATTTCTTCTTCTATTTCTTTTGAGTCAGGCATTCTTTGTCCTTTAAGTAAATTAACAACCATTTTAGAAGCACGTAATCCTTGAGCGTTTGCTTCTTTTGTTGGAACACCTTGTGACTCATGAGTTGTTTTTGTGATCATTTTAGTAGCATTTCCCAGAGCTGCGACAGTTGATGCAAATGAAATTAACCCCATCGCATCACTTTCATTACTTGGGAATCCTCCCATCCATTGATGGAAGACTGTGGTAATAAAGATATCTTCATATCCAAATAACTTTAGATAATGGTTTGTTTGTTCTTCTAAGGCTTTTAGAGCTGCGATGTCTTGGACAACGTTTCCACCTTGTCCGTAACCAACTGTGATATTTTTTACACCTTGTTCAGCAGCTAAGATACTTTCAATAATTGCGACCGTATTAGAAATTGAAGGGGGAACTAGTGTCCCAGTTAATGGTCCATATGGTTCTCTATTTAATTCAATTCCTTGTTCGTAGTAATATCCTACTAAGCGATCTACATACTGCCAGTATTTGATGGTATCTTCAAGCCCAATAGTTTTAGCGTAAGGAATATTATATGAAATTCCTCCACCTTCGTTAGAAGTCCACATTGATGCACAAATTATTTCTGATAATAATCTAGCATCAGGTGTCCCGTGTCTTGCTTGAATAGGGACATTAATGTTTTTGTAAACTTTAGTACATCCATCTACTCCATGATTAACTGCGGGAAACCCATTCAATAATGAACGACCTTGTTTATCTGATTCTCTAATTCCATCTTCAGCATTTTCATAACGATTATGTCTTGTATATGAGTCGATTGTTGATGGGAGAAAATCAGCTCTTCCCTCTTTTTCTAAATATTGTAATAACTCAATATGTTCATCAAGTCGAGCAACTCCTGCGCGTGGTTGAATAAGTGTTACTCCTTGTTCTTTTGCTTTTCTTAATTTTAAAGCAAAGTTTTTATGTGGAGGGACACTTTTTAATCTTTTAACTGCTTCATCTAACTCTAAAGCAGGGTGGCTACCTGTTGGCCACCCTTGTAAGATTTCTTTTCTTATTCTTAAGAACTCTTCCATTGTTAATTTTTCATTTTTAACCATGAGTGTATCTCCTTATAGTAAATATTGTTTCATTAACTTTAAAGCTTGTTTAGGATATTTTTGTGATAGTAATCCCATTGCTGACAATATATAACTTCGATCAATTAGAATTGAAGGATTGTTTGGTCTTAATTCTAATTTTTTATTTGATTTTTTATTAACAGATCTTAAGATGTTTTTTGCATCAGAATTATTAATCAATACTCCACCTGTTCCGATAACATATTTAATATCTGAAAGATCTTTACCTGTTTGATAGTACATATTACCTAGAGGTGTATGAACTACTTCAACATGACCAACATGTCGACTAATTGAAACATCACAACAGATTTTAGCAATTGCTTTATCAAATTCTTCTTCATCTTTTGTAGCAGGGATAAAGTCGACGTTTTCACGTCTTCTTTCTAATGATTTAGCAATATTATGATTACATTTATCATCTTTTTCAAAGTATTGTCTAAATTCATAATCAGATACTAAGCTTAGTAAAGCATTAGCACTATATCTCATCCCCAAATCCCCCTCAACCGTTCTTTTTGCGAAAGGCTCTTGAAGTCCTTTCATGATTACTTCGGTACGTTTAGGGAATCCTTCACCGATTGTATGAACATCAGTTGTTGCTCCACCAATATCAATGACCATTAATTCACCAAAACCTTCGATATCTTCGTATCCTTTTGATAATAATTCAGCAGCAAGTAAGACAGCTTCTGGAGTTGGCATAATTATTTCCCCAAGTTTTTCAGCTGCTTTTTTGATTCCTTTTGCTTCGATAATTTGATCAATGAAGATTTTTCTAATAACTTCTTTTGCTTCTTTTACATTGAGTTTTTTTAGTTGTGGCATAACGTTTGCCACGATATAGAATTCTATTTCACTATTTTCAAAGATATCTTCAATATCATCATTTGCGTCTTTATTTCCCGCAACAATAATTGGAACTCTGATATCGGCTTCTTTTAGTTTTCTAGCATTATGAATAATACATTCACTATTTCCACCATTAGTTCCACCAGCTAGTAAGATGATATCAATATTTGCATCTTTTAATTTTTTCACTTCTCGTTTTGTCATATGATGAGAAAATACGAGATTAACAATCGCACCAGCTCCAAGACAAGCTCTTTTAGCAGCTTCTACTGTCAACTCTTCAACAAGACCGATTGCCGCCATTTTAAGGCCACCCGCAGCACTACTACATGCCGAAAAACCAGAAATATCACTCTCTTTTAAATTAGGATGATTTCTAAGTAATCTCTCAAAAGCTTTATCATATCCATCTAGCACGTTTGTATCTACTGTCGTTGTTGCTTTAGAAGTACCGATTACAAAATTATTTTCTAAATCAACTGCAGTAAGTTTCGTATAAGTTGATCCAAAATCAACTAACAAGTAAGGTTTCATTAGATACCGATATCCTCCTTCAGGTCCACTAGAGCTTGTTCAATTTTAACACCCGGAGGGTAAACTCTATCAAATCCCATTTTTTTAAATCTCTTTTCAACATCATTAAAATCTTGTTTCCCAACAACTATATTTCCACCAACGTAAAGTTTAACTTTATCAAGGCCAGCTTCTTCACATTGTTCACGCATAAACCTACAATCAATTTCGCCATGTCCATAAAGACTCGAAATAAGAATTGCTTTCGCATCTGTTTCAATGGCAGCATTGATAAAATCTTCTTGTGATGATAAAACACCAATATTGACAACATTATATCCATTTTCAGATAGTACATAGTCAATAATTTTGTTTCCAACAGCATGTACGTCAGCACCAATGACTCCAATAACCACAGTTTTCATATAAATCCTCCTGAAATGACAAAAGGATGCTTATCTTCAACAGATAATCATCCTATTAGATTTTATTTTTTTCGAGAAAAATAAACAAGGTCGTCTATAACTAAAACGGCTTGATTTTGTATCGAGATCAATTCTCTTTTTAAGATTTTATTCATAATAGTCAACCTCGGTTCGTATAAAT
>DAOVWR010000061.1 GCA_030636545.1 Mycoplasmatota bacterium | reverse complement strand
TGAGTTCTTTTAAAAATCAAACAGTTATTGTAACTGGTGGAAACACAGGAATAGGAAGAGAAATATGTTTACATTTCGCAGCTCGAAAAGCAAACATAGTTGTTAACTATTTATTTGAAGAAGAAAAAGCAATTGATTTATTAACGCATATCGAAAACCTTGGTGGTAAAGGTATCATCATTAAAGGTGATGTATCAATATTAGAAGATACTAAAGGAATTGTTGAAACTGCAATTAAAACTTTTGGAAAAGTTGATATCTTAGTTAATAATTCAGGAATTACAAGAGATAACTTAATGATGAGAATGAGTGAAGATGAATTTGATAGTGTAATTAATGTTAACTTAAAAGGTACATGGAATATGTGTAAAAGCATTACTAGACATATGTTAAAAAATAGAAGTGGTAAGATTATAAATATAGCTAGTGTTGTAGGGATTATGGGGAATGCAGGACAAGCTAACTATGTAGCTTCAAAAGCAGGGATAATCGGACTAACAAAATCATTATCAAAAGAATTTGGTGCTAGAGGCGTTACTTGTAATGCTGTAGCTCCGGGATTTATCCAAACAAAAATGACTGATTCTTTATCAGTAGAAGTTAAAGACTATTACTTAAAACAAATACCCCTTAATAAATTTGGAACTGCCGAAGATGTTGCCGATACTGTATTATTCTTAGCTAGTAATAAAGCAAAATACATTACTGGACAAGTAATTAGTGTTAATGGTGGAATGATTTAATGAATCTTAAACCTTTAACAATCAACGGTAAGGTTGTTAAGTTTCCAATTGTACAAGGTGGTATGGGTATTAGAATTAGTTTAAATAAATTAGCTAGTGCGGCAATGAATAGTGGTATTATTGCTACAATCAGTGCAGCACAACCAGGATTTTTACATAAAAACTTTAAAAAAGATCCTGTTGGTGAAAACATGAAAGCTTTAAAATTTGAAATTGATAAAGCAAGAGAAAACTCAAAAGATGGTATTTTAGGTGTGAATTTAATGCATGCCGCAACACATTATTCTGAATATGCTAGTTTCTTAGCTAATCAAGATATTGATTTTATCATAAGTGGAGCTGGTCTTCCTTTAGATTTACCTGAATATTTAGAAGGTAGCAATGTTAAAGGAGCATTCATAATATCAAGTGGTAGAGCTGCAAGAATTATGCTTAGAAGCTGGGATAGAAGATATCAATATATGCCTGCTTTTATCGTTTGTGAAGGTCCCCTCGCTGGTGGACATTTAGGATTTTCGAAAGAACAGTTAGCTTTAGGAGATTATGATAGTTTAGAAAAAATCGTTATCGATACTAAAGAAGTTGTTAAAGTATATGAAGAAAAATACAACATCAAAATTCCGATTATTGCTGGTGGTGGAGTACATGATGGACATGATATGGCTGATATGATTAAAGTTGGAGCTGATGGTGTTCAAATCGCTACAAGATTTATTGCGACATACGAATGTGATGTTAACGAATCATATAAACAAATGATTATAAATGCAAAAGAAGAAGATGTTGTTACTACTGTTAGTCCAGCAGGATTACCTGGTAGAGTGGTTAGAAACTTTTTAACTAAAACATTAGAAAAACATAATTTAAAATTACATTATTGTGTTGATTGTTTAAAAAGTTGTAAGAAAAAAGATATTCCTTATTGTATAACTGAGCAACTTGGAAATAGTACAGCTGGTGATGATGATGGATTGGTTTTCACAGGAGCAAAAGCATATCTTGTCGAGAAGATGGACCATTTAGAAAATATTGTAAATGAAATTATTAGGGAATGTAGAAAAGATCTTTTATTAAATGGAGGGCTTGCATAATGAAAAGAAGAGTTGTAGTCACAGGGTTAGGAGCAATTAGTCCAATTGGAAATAATGTTCATGACATGTGGGAAAATGCTAAAAAAGGAGTTAATGGTATCGATTTTATTAAAGGATTTGATACTACTAATTTGGATGTTAAAATTGCTGGAGAAATTAAGGATTTTGATTTTGAAGAATTCTTTGGTAGAAAACAATTAAAGAGAATGGACCGTTTTGTTCAAGTATCATTAATTGCTACAAAAGAAGCTGTATTAGATTCAGGATTAAACTTTGAAGAAGAAGATACAGATACTATCGGTGTTTATTATGGTAGTGGTATTGGTGGATTAGATACTATTGCTAAACAAGAAGATAAAGCACAAAATAGAGGGTATCACCGTATAAGTCCTTACTTTATACCAAGTGCTATTATTAATATAGCTTCAGGAAATATTGCCATCGAATATGGTATTCATGGTATGGCAACATCTACTGTTACTGCTTGTGCCAGTGCAACTAACTCAATAGGAGATGCATTTAGAGCAATAAGAGATGGATATTTAGAAGTAGTTATCACAGGTGGTGGAGAAGCTTCGGTTATTCCTTTAGGAATTGGTGGATTCACTGTTATGCAAGCATTAAATAAATCAAATGATCCAAATAATGCTAGTATGCCTTTTGATTTAAATAGAAGTGGTTTCGTAATGGGTGAAGGTGCTGGAACATTAATTTTAGAAGAATATGAAAGAGCAATTGCTCGTGGAGCTAAGATTTATGGTGAGATTGTTGGTTATGGTGCAACATGTGATGCATCACATATTACAAGTCCAGATCCAGAAGCAAATGGCGCAAAAAAATGTATGGAAAACGCACTTAAAGATGGTGGAATTGATCCATCAGAAGTAGACTACATTAATGCTCATGGAACATCAACCCCACTTAATGATAAAACAGAAACTTTAGCAATCAAAAAAGCTTTCGGGGAACATGTTAAAAAGATTAGTATTTCTAGTACAAAATCAATGACTGGTCACTTGCTTGGAGCAAGTGGTGCAATTGAAGCAATTTTCAGTGTTATGGCCATAAAAGATAGCTTCGTTCCACCAACGATTAACTATAAGACATTTGACCCTAAATGTGATTTAGACTATACTGTGAATGTTGGGAAAGAAAAGAATATTGAAGTAGCTATTAGTAATAGTTTAGGATTTGGTGGACATAACGCTACTATCGCATTCAGAAAGTATAGAGGGTAAGTTTTATGAAATTAAATAGTAATCAAATACAAGAAATTATTCCTCATCGCTATCCATTTTTATTAATTGATAGAGTTGATGAGTTAGAGCCTGGTGTATCTTGCGTTGCGATTAAAAACGTTAGTGCAAATGAGATGCATTTTATGGGGCATTTTCCTCAAGAACATGTCATGCCTGGTGTTTTAATCGTAGAAGCAATGGCTCAAGCTGGCGCAGTTATTATCTTGTCGGTTGAAGAAAATAAAGGAAAAGTTGCTTATTTCGCTGGAATTGATAAGTGTAAATTTAAACGTAAAGTAGTTCCAGGGGATACATTGAGAATAGAAGTTGAAATTACAAAACAAAGAGGTCCTATTGGCTATGGAAAAGCAGTAGCTTACGTTGAAGGACAAGTCGCTGTAATTGGAGAAATAAAATTCGCTATTGGAAAGTAAAAAAGGACATTTGTCCTTTTTTTTGTTTAAATTAGTTCTCGTACAAAATATCTATTATGTAAACGCTTTATTTATGATATAATATTAGTATCTCAAGTAATAAGGATGATATATATGAATAAACTAAAGACTTTTTTAATGCAAAAAAATGATGCAAAGATTTTGGACGTAGGAACTGGGAATGGAAATTTTATTAGAATCATAGCTTCATTAACAAATGAATTCTCTGAAATTATTGGGATAGATCTTATAGAAGGCGCAGTTGAGGGATGTAAAAAGAATTTTGAAGACGATAGAATTAATTTTTTCACAATGGACGCTATGGAAATGGAGTTTGATGATGATAGTTTTGATTTAGTTTGCCTATCTAATTCACTTCATCATTTAGAAGATGTTAAGAAAATAATGATTGAAATGGAAAGAGTTTTAAAGCCGGGTGGCGCTCTTGTTTTTTGTGAGATGATGAGTAACAATTTAAATAAACGTCAAAAAAGTCATCTATTAATGCATCATTACGCAGCAGAGGTTGATCGTCATCGTGGAAGAAATCATGGATTAACTTTTACAAATAAAAGAATATTAGAAATATTACAAACAGAAAGCACATTAATGATAAAAGATGCTTGGGATTTAACGTATCCAAGAAGAGAAGACAACTCAGAAGAAGAAATTGAATGGCTGTTTGAAACAATTGATCGAGTAAAAGAAGGAATTATTGAACCAAAGAAAAAAGGATATTTCGAAAAAGAGGCTGATAAAGTGAAAAAACATATTAAGAAATATGGATTTGATTCTGCAACTCAGTTAATAGTTATACTTAAATGAAACTATTAAAAATATTTGACAAAAGAGATAAGTTATTAGGACATCAGCCAATCATCTATCGAGACAGTGTACGAGCGATAATCTTAAAACACGGTAAGATTTTACTGGTTTTTTCTGAGACTTCAAATGAGTATAAATTCCCTGGCGGCGGGGTTAACGAACAAGAAATTAGACACATTGCCTTAAAAAGGGAAGTATTAGAAGAAACTGGAAGAAAAGTAAGTAGTGTTAACGAGAGCTTAGGATATATTGATCAAATATATAATGATGTCTATAATGAAAGAGCGTATTTCTATTTAAGATCATTTTACTATTTTTGTGAAGTTACAGATGATGAATATAGTCAAAATTTAGATGCATATGAAAGAGAACTAAAATTTGTCCCAAGATGGGTAACAATTAATGAAGCAATTAAAGTTAATCAAGAAAAACATGATAAAGGTAGTGAATACCACTGGACAGAACGTGAACTATTTGTTCTGAAATTACTTAAGGAGATGAGACCATGAGAGGGTTTGAAAAAGCAAAAGCATACAAAAATATTGAATTTGAGTTACCAATAAGAAGTACTTTACATAGCGCAGGTTATGATATCGCAATCATTGAAGATATCGAAATTTTGCCTGGCGAAATTAGATTAGGAGTTACTGGAATAAAAGCTTTTATGCAAGATGATGAAGTTCTAATGATTTATCCAAGATCTAGTTTACCAAGAAGATATCATTTAACAATTCCAAACAATGTTGGAATTATTGATAAAGACTATTATGGAAATGTTGATAATGATGGAGCAATTTTTGTTTCTTTACACAATTTCGGAACAGAAACAGTAAATCTTAAAAAAGGTGAAAGAGTAGCACAAGGAATCTTTCAAAAGTATTTAGTTTCACCAACCGAAAAAGAAGTAACTAGCGTTAGAAATGGCGGTTTTGGAAGTACTGGAAAATAATTTTTATTTTCCATTGACAACAACATATTTAAGGCATAGAATTATAGAGTAGATATTAGGTGTCGCAAGACATAACAGGGAATTGAGTTAAAATCTCAAGCTGTCCCAGCAACCGTACGAAGGACGAAATGCAAAATACCACTGCTTATGAGCGGGAAGGTGCATAGTAGGACGAATTCAAGCCGGTAGACCTACCTAGTTATCTAAAGAATTGAATTACTCCTGGGCAATGAGTATATCGTTTATTTAACTGATTTCTTTTTATAGTTATATAACGTTTAATCATCCGGGAGGATGGTTTTTTTATTTTCATATAACTTAGAAGGAGGACATTATGAAAAAACTATTCTCACTGGCATCGGTATTTTTACTTATTTTAGTAATGGCTGGATGTACGAGCAACACAACAGAGATTGAAGATTTACAGGCAACAATTAACCAATTAGAAATTGATATAGCAGCACTTGAAGAAGACTATACAGATAGTAATCTTGAGGTATCTGCATTACAGGCAACGATTGATAATTTGAACAATCAAATTACTGATTTACAAGCACAAATTTATGACAATGTCATAACATTTACTTTAACTGATGAATACGGAGTATTTACTAGCCAATCGGTTGGATATAATGAAGATTTTACTGGAAACTTATTTGATATTCTAGATGAAAATTTCACAGTTGGATATACAGAATCTGAATGGGGTAAATTTATTTACTCACTAGATCATCTTTCTCCTAAAACAGGAGCTTATATTTCTTTTTCTAGAAATGGTGAATTATCAATGGTAGGAGTTGAAACAAGTCTTTTCGAAGATGAAGATGTATTTAGTTTTGAAGTAGTATGGTGGGATATGACAGAGAAGGCAGTAGATGATGCTATTCAACTATTTTTACTTAATCACGCTGGTGATTATGCGAACAATGAAACAGTAGATTATAACGTTATTAGTGCATTATCTTTACTAGGATTAGTAGATGGATATGTGACTGCTACTGAAGTTGAAATATTAGTAAATGCAGCAACACTTACAACGGTAAATGATTATTTTAAAGCGATCATTCAACTGCAAAGTGTTGGAGTAAATACAGACACATTAATTACTGATTTAAATTCTATTGTAGCTGTTGGTCCTTATGGACAAACAGCATATGGATTATTGGGTTTTGATAGTAATCCTCATTCAATAGATTATAGCGCTTATGTAACCAGTGCTTTAACTGATTTAGATACAACCTCTCCATTTGATCTAGGACTTGATGCTGGTGGAATTAGTTTAGTTGCATTAAGTAATTATACTGGTGAAACTGGAGTATCAGAGTTAATTAATGAATATACTACTTGGATAAGCACGTCACAATTAGATAGTGGTGGAGTTAAAACAAGAGACGTAGTATGGGGAGAAACAACTTACCCTGGAACTGAAAATGCAGCAAGCATGTCTCAAGTTATTTTAGGACTTGTAGCAAACGGAATTAGTCCCAGAGCTACTGAGTATACAAAAACAGATAATAATTTAATTACTAGATTACTTGAGTACCAAACTGATACTGGATCATTTGATTGGGTATTAGGAGATGAGTATGCTGATGATTTATTTTTTAGTACACCTCAAGCATTCTTGGCACTAGTAGTTTATCAAACATACTCAAATACGTATGTACCAGTAAATCCTTACGATTTTAATTAAAAAAAGGAAGTGAAACAAATGAAAAAACTAGGAGTTTCTCTAATTGTTTTAATAGTAGTCACAGC
>DAOVWR010000080.1 GCA_030636545.1 Mycoplasmatota bacterium | reverse complement strand
ATTTCTGGAGTATCTGTATAAAAAGTATTTGTTGTATCAATTACTTCAAAATACTGAAAGTCTAAACTAGTTCCAGTTTCAATATTATGAACTCCATTTCCTCCTAATATTAGCGAAAGAGCAACGATTGCCACTATTACGATAATACCAAATTTAATTAATTTTCTTAAGAAACCTTTCTTTTTCCCTCCACCAAAACTAATTTTTCCACTAGTTCCGGTTGAAACTTGTTTTCCTTTAAAAGCTGACTTTTGATATTGAAAATTTTGACTTCCATCAACCGAATTTCTTTCAAAAGGTTTCGGAGCTGTATATGATTTTTGTGCTCCCCCGGTGTTTGTTGGATTTCCACAAGTTGGACAGAATTTAACATTATCATCAAATTTTGCTCCACAATTTTTACAATACATATAAATCTCCTTTCTTATTATGTAGTTTATTTATAATAATTTCTAACTATTTATAATTATAGCATACTTAATGTATTCATTTTATGTTTTTCAAAATCTTTTTATCTATTTGATAATCTTTTAGTCTAGTCCTAAAAAAACAAGTAATCACAGAGTGAAATTACTTGTTTAGTTATTGCTTTGTGTTAATCTTGATAATACTCATTAAAAGGTACACATTCTCCTCCAAGATATTCACAAACCATTAACTCATCACTTAATATATTATATGATGTACTATCAATTGTTACAAAGATATCTTCTGAGACTGTTATGTCCATACTTAACCAGTAATCCACATGCTCAATTTCTTTTTCATCTAACATTAATAAGATATCTTCTAAAGAATGCTTCACTTCTATTTCAAGAAGGTGAGTATTATAAGGTGAACCATATGAATATAATTTTTGTTCTCCTGCAGTATTTGTATATAAGATTAAACATACTCCTTCAGCATCCATTTCCCAGGCGTATTTATTTAATCTTGAATAAGCAACTGTTTCTAATCCCGTAAAGCACCCTACAATATCAATTGTTACAACGCCATTAATTGTCTCTGAATACTCTAAAGCATCAGATAGTTCATATGAGAACTCTCCATACTCTCCCCATGTTTCACAACCAACAAGAAAGATACTTAAGATAAATAATGGTACTAATAATATTTTTTTCATAGTTTTACCTCCACTGTTTTGGATATTATTAACTGTGTCGGAATCTAATGTGTATATCTACCTTTATGTTATCAAAAAAAAGTAATTATATCAAATTGAAATATCATTTAGAGATAAGAAAGTGACTCCTATTAAAAAAAGTAATTTCAATGTGAAATTACTTTTGTATTTTATTTTCTTTATTTTATTTTTTTCTTGATAAAATTGCGAATAGTCTTAATAGTTCAACGTATAGCCAAACAATCGTAACAACAAGTCCTAAAGAAAGCATCCATTCATATTGTTTATCCGCTCCTGCTTCTACCATTTTTGTAACATTATCAAAATCTATTAACAAATATAACGATGAGATAATTACGGAGATTACTACTATTCCGAAATATAAATCAGCACCTAAAGTTGTATTCATTCCACCAAGCATAAACATAAGCATAAGTATTAAACCTGCAAACAATAGCCCAATCACCATGCTATACATTAGTCTTCTAAAGAAAGTACCTACTCTAATAAGTCCGGTGCTATATAAGAATAACATTCCACCAAGAACTCCAAATGTAGAAAGTAATGCTAAAGTTACAATTTCTGTGCCATATATTGCTACAAATAAGGCTGTGATGAATCCTAAAAATATACCTTCCATTGTTGCGTATATCAATGAAAACATCCAAGCTAATTCTACTCTTCTATGTGCCATAATAACTGATATTATTGCGATTATTGGAGCAATAAAGATTGTTCCTATTGATATAGCTGAAGCAGTATCAAAGTTGTATTGCTCTCCTATATACAAAGCAATTATCGCAATTATTCCAAGTAACAACGCAGTCTTTGTCGTTACTCCACCATAAGTTGCTGAGTATTCACTATATGTATCAATATCTCTCATTCTGCTATATATTGGATTTGCATTTCTAAATCTTCTCATGTGAATCATCTCCTTTATAAGAGAATATTTAATCAATTTTAATTAAAAATTATCAAATAGGTTCATTTGTGAATTATCTGGTAATTCATCAAAGACATCTAACATTTCTAGTTTCTTAAATAATGTTTTTGAAAGCCCTGTTCTTTCTTTTATATCATCTTTTGATTTAAATGGCTTTTCAAGTCTTGCTTTGATTATTGAATTAGCTACTTTAGAACCAAGTCCATCAATTGTAATAAATGGTAATAATAATGATTTTTCATCTTTAGTAATTAAGAAATCTCTTGAATCTGATTCATTAATATCGATATTCGCAAATGTGAAGCCTCTTTTATACATTTCTAATGCTACTTCTAAGACTGTATATAATCTTCTTTCTGTATCTTTAGCTTGTTTACCTTTATCATCTATTTCAATCATTTTCTTTTGAATGGCATATTCTCCGCCAACGAATGCATAAACATCATAATCACTTGCTCTTTTACTAAAGTATGCTGAATAGAATAAGATTGGTTTATATAGTTTGAACCAAGCAATACGCATAGCCATTATTACATATGCTGTTGCATGAGCTTTTGGGAACATGTATTTAATCTTTCCACAACTCCAGATATACCAATCAGGTATTCTGTTTTGTCTCATAATTAATTTATATCCTTCCCAAGCATCACGATTAGTACTTGGTTTACCTTTTCTAATAAACTCGGCAATTTCAAAGGCAATATCTTCTGGCATTTTTGCGTTAATTAAGTAAACCATTATATCATCACGACAACCAATTACTTCTTTAAATGGGATTTTTCCAAAACGCGGATTAGAACCAGTTACTAAGGTTGCGGCATTATTTAACCAAACATCCGTCCCGTGACTTAGTCCTGATATTTTTACAATATCTGAGAATGTTTGTGGGCGAGAATCTTTTAACATACTTCTTACGAAGTTTGTTCCCATTTCTGGAATCCCAAAACTAGCAACTGAGCTATTTAAATCTTCTGGTGTTAAGCCAATGATGTCAGTTGAATTTAGTAATTTATATACCTCAGGATCATCAACAGGGATTTCTGTTGCTTCACTGAATGGAAAATCAATTTGATTTTTCTTAACATATTCCATTAAATAACGAATCATTGTTGGATCATCATGTCCTAACACATCTAATTTGAATAGATTGTCTTCAAATGAATGATAATCAAAATGAGTTGTCATCCAGGTTGATTCAATATCATCAGCTGGAAATTGCACTGGAGTAACATCAATTATTTCTTTATAACTAGGAACAACAACGATTCCACCTGGGTGTTGCCCAGTTGAACGTTTTACACCAGTAATATGTTTAGCTCTTCTTTCAATTTCTGCTTTTCGCATTGTAATATTTTTCTTTTCAAGATATCCTCTAACATATCCAAAAGCAGTTTTATCAGCAACTGTCGAGATAGTTCCTGCTCTAAATGTTCTATCTTTTCCAAAGATACCTCTAATATACTCATGAACCACTGGTTGATAGTCTCCTGAGAAGTTTAAATCAATATCAGGTACTTTATCTCCTTTGAATCCTAGGAAGGTTTCAAAAGGAATTGAATGTCCATCTTTAATCATTGTTTCTTCACATAGTGGACATCTTTCTGTTGGTAAATCAAAACCACTTTCAACTTTATCAAGTAAAGATTGAAGTCTGATTTCATTTTCATTCATTCCATATCTTATTTTCTCAGCATTTGTCATTTTAAATGATGAAAATTGACATTTCGGACAAACGTAATGTGGTGGCATTGGATTAACTTCAGTAATATTCATTAAGGTAGCTACTAAACTACTTCCAACACTTCCTCTACTACCTACTAAATATCCTTCATCAAGTGATTTCTTAACTAATAGATGAGAAATATAGTAAACTGTCGAGAATTTATTATCAATAATGCTTCTTATCTCTTTATCAATACGATCTTTCACTATTTGCGGAACGATTGTTCCGTAAATATCTTTCGATTTATCTGCGACCATTTTGATTAGTTTGTTGTCGATTCTCGGTACTCCTTGCAGTGCTAAAAAGTCATCAGATGGTACATATAACTGATGTTTAAAGGCTTCAACAAATTCAATTTTATCACTAATAATATTAGAATTCTTAATGACAACTTCAATTCTAGTTTCTTCATCTAGAAAAGCAAAAGCTTCTAACATTTCTGTTGTTGTTCTAAAGTATTGGCTTGGTATTTCGTTGTATCTAGCTAAAGGATGAAGTCCTCCACCAACAAGTGGTGTTTGTGTATAAATTGCTCGATATTTTTTATCTTCTTCAAGAAGGTGATGAACATCCCCAGTTGCGATAACAGGAATTTTTAGTTCTTTACCTACTTTAATAATTCTTAAAATTGTTTCTTTGACGATAGTATCTGAATCTTCCATATTTTCCTTAAAGTGAACAAAGTCTTTTAATGGTTGGATTTCTAGATAATCAAAATATGAAGCTTTTTCTTTCAACTCTTCATAACTTTTATTTAAGGCAGTTTCAAATAGATAACTATTCATACAACCACTACCGACAAGTATTCCTTCACGGTTTTTGTCTAATACACTTTTTAAAAGCCTTGCTTCTCTAAAGAAATTAGTTGTGTTAGCTATACTTACTATTTTAAAGAGATTTTTTAATCCTACTTCATTTTGAACTAAAAGATTAATATGTTTAGGAATTGCAAAACGATAAGCACTAGACTTTTTAGATAATTGGTTAAAATCTAAAATATTGTTGATACCTAGTTTTCTAGCATCTCTTAACATATGTAAAAAGATATCAGCTGTTGCGCGTGTATCATAGATTGCACGGTGATGCTGAACAAGTTCTACTTTAAAGTAACGTGAAACAGCTTTTAAATTGAATCGTTTAAGTTTATCTCCATAACAGTTTCTCGCTATTTGAAGTGTATCTATAGTAGTAATTTCATTATCATAAAGATCAAATTCTTTTAATGTTTTATAGATGAATCCCATATCAAAATGAGAGTTATGAGCTACCATAATAGTTCCTTCAAAGAATTTTTTAAAATCAATAATCACTTCATCAATCTTTGGAGCTAATGCGACATCACTATTTTTAATTGAAGTAATCTTTGTTGTTAAATCTGAAAGTGCTCTTTCAGGATTAACATATGTTTGATATTCTTCAATAATCTGATTGTTCTTTATTTTAACTGCAGCTATTTCAATAATTTTATCAAAATTAACTGATAGACCTGTTGTTTCAATATCAAATACTGTATAAACTGCATCTTCAAATGACATATCAATTGGGTCTTTAACGATTTGTAAATCTTCCTCATTAACAAATGTAAATTCTACTCCATAAATCGGTTTAATTGTCTGGTCTTTAGTAGCTTTATAAAATTCAGGAAAAGCTTGAACATTTCCATGATCAGTTAAAGCAATAGCAGTATGTCCCCACTTTTTAGCAGTATCTACATAATCTTTAATTGTTGTAATAGCGTCT
>DAOVWR010000012.1 GCA_030636545.1 Mycoplasmatota bacterium | reverse complement strand
ATGTTTTCCCAGGATGCGAGAAAAACAGACCCATTAAAGCACGATAATTGGCAAATTTTTGCCAATAATCTCCGGGCATCTTATCAACTAATGAGTGTTTTCCATGAACAACTTCATCGTGTGATAATGGTAAAACGTAATTTTCACTAAAGGCATACGTAAGCCCAAAAGTGATATTATCATGGTGGTACTTACGGTAGATAGAATCTTTTTCAAAATATTCTAGTGTATCGTTCATCCAACCCATGTTCCATTTATAGTTAAATCCTAATCCACCATGCTCGATAGGGTGGGTTACTTTAGGATAAGCTGTCGAATCTTCAGCAATTAATAAGGAGTTATTAAATTCTTTAAATACTTGCGTACTTAAATTTCTTAAAAAACTAACTGCCCCATCATTTTGACCATTTGAACTATCTCCTAAGAAATAGATAATATTAGAAACAGCATCAATTCTGAAGCCATCAATATGGAAATATTTCATCCAAAAAAGTGCATTTGAAATCAAGAAACTTTGGACCTCACCTTTACCTAAATCAAGGTTGGCTGTTCCCCATACTTCATTTTCTCTTTTCCATTCTTCACTGTATTCATATAGTGGTTCTCCATCAAACATGTATAATCCGTGATCATCTTTACAAATATGTCCAGGAACCCAATCTAAAATAACACCAATGTTATTTTTATGACATTGCTCTACAAAGTACATCATATCTTTTGGAACACCATAACGTGATGTAGCACTATAATAACCAGTTCCTTGATATCCCCAAGATTGATCAAGTGGATGCTCAACAATTGGCATTAGTTCAACATGAGTAAAACCATTTTTAAGTAAATAAGGAATTAATAAATCTACCATTTCATTATATTTATGAAATGTCCCGTCTGGTTTAGTCATCCAGGTTGCTAAATGAACTTCATACATTGACATCTGTGATTCATACGGATTTTGGTTATTACGATTACTCATATAATCAGAATCACCCCAACTGTAGTCTTCTAAGTTGTAGATTTTAGACATTGTTTCTGGTCTTTCGCTACTAAAGAAAGCATAAGGATCACTTTTATATAAAGTTCTATCATCAAATGTTTTTATTTCATATTTATACATATTCCATTCTTTTGCAGTTTCAATAAAGATACTCCAAATTCCTGTTTTATCAACTTTTTTCAAGTTATGAACCCAAGCTTGGTAATCATTAAATTCTCCTAAGACATTTACTTCTTTAGCGTGAGGTGCAAATACGGTAAAACGAGTTCCAAGTGGAACTCCTAATTTATCATATTCGAGATGCGCACCAAAAATACGGTAAGCATCATAAAGTTTACCTTGATTGAAAAAATATAGATCCTCTTGGCTAATTGTTTTCATTTAGGTACCTTCTTTCACGCTTCTTTTAATTAATTCGTAGTCGAAGCCTTTATTTAGTAGTGCTTTGATTACTTTACTGCGGTCTTCATATTTAGCTAAATCATATTTCTTCACTAAGGTAGCTAGTTCTTTTTTAATTAGCGGTTCTTCATCAATCACTGCTTTTATCTTATCAATATTCGATAAAAGTGAAGATTCGATAATGTTTAGAGAAAAACCTTTTGTGACTAGTTTTCGTTTTAGAGATAAATAAGCTTTTTTATAAGTTTTCTTGATTTTATATTTGGTTTCATTTTTAATAATTTCAGCGATCTTATCATATTGATATTTTTCAGTATATTTAATTAAGTGTTGATCAATCAAATCATAGTGAACCCCTTTTAAGATTAGTTTTTCTTTAATGTTCGCTGGTCCTACTAAACTATATTCTAGTTTCTCATTGATGTATGTTTTAACATAGAAATCATCATTTAAATATTTATCTTTTTTTAATCTTTTTATTAGTTTGTTGATTAGTTCTTCATCTTCTACTTCTTTTCTTAAACGTTTCTTTGTTTCACTTATTGTTCGCATTTTAAAATCAATAAATACTAAAGCTTTTTCATAGAGAATATCTTCTATTTTCACTCTAGAAATTGTTTTATATTCGTAACTACTTAGTTCTCGAGGAGTAAGTAGATTGTACTTTATTATTAAGTTCTCTGAGACAATGTGTTTTTCTTCAATATCATTATTACTAATTATTAAGAGATAGCGATTTCTTTTTGTTTTCTTTATTTCAACTAAATTAATCATCTAGTAAAGCATCAATTGACGCTTGGAGTTGTGTATCATTTATTGTTTGATCTTGATAAAAATCAAGTGCTTCATTAATAATTAATAACGTATCACTATCAATATTTCCTGTCCTTAATATATTGTTTGTTAATTGGATGTCTAGTATTGCTTGTTTCGTTGCGATTCCGTAGTAACCATCAGTTCTAACTGTATAACCCATGATATTTAAGATTAGTTGAATATTGGCGACACGAGGATCAACATCATCGTAAAAGATTTTTGTTTCGTCGCCTACTAAAAATACTTTATAAGCTTTTTCAATGTCTGTTAAATCAACTATTATATCTGGTGTAACTCCATCAGTTCCACCATCATAATGTACCCAGTTACCATCTGATGTGAACCATTTACCAATGGTAATATGAAGACTATCTCCATCAATTGTTGAAAGTGATACATCACGTTGCATTGTTCCTTTTCCAAAAGTTGTTTTTCCAACTACTAAATAACCACCATGTTCTTGCATCGCACTTGCGAATACTTCGCTTGCTGATGCGCTGTTTTCGTTTACTAGTGTAACAATATCATATCCACGTGGTTCTGTTCTTGTTGCGAAATAAAAATCTCTTTGATAATCACCGTTTGAATAATATTCAGCTGAAAACATCGGGATTTCATTATCTACTAAAAACTGGTTAAGCATATTATAAACAGTCGATAAATGTCCTCCTCCGTTATCTCTTAAATCAATTATCAATCCATCAATTCCTTGTGTTTCAAGGTCCGCTAAACTATTAACGAATAAAATCATTGTTTCATCACCAAATGTTGTAACTTTGATATAGCCAATTAATTGATCTCCTCTTTCAAAAGTATCAACGTAAACAGTTGCACTATCGATGACACTTCTTGTCATTGTTAATTGAATCATTTCAGTAACGCCGTTTCTAATAATTCCGAGTGTTACTTCTGTTCCTTGATCACCAATAATTAATCCAACTATTTCATAAAATGGCAAATCAAAAACTGATTCAGAATCAACTTCTGCGATTAAATCATTAACTCTAACTCCAGCAATATCTGCTGGTCCATCATCTTTTACTGATTCGACGATTAAATAACCCTCAGCATATCTGACAGTAACTCCGATACCAACGTATGTTTCTCCAAATCCTGCTTGGTATGACGCCGCTTCTTCAGCATCAAAATATGTTGTAAAAGGATCATCTAAGGAAATAATCATCCCCTCAATTGCACCTTCAACTAATTCATCACTAGTGGGTTGAAGATAATGATTTTCCATTAATTCACTCATTACTTCAAGAAATGTTGCTTCAGTGATATCTGTTGGAAAGTCTTCTGCAAGAAATACTGAGCCTGCATAGAAACTACTAGTTATCGCTAATACAAACACTACTACTATTGCAATTCTTTTCCCCATTATTCATCACTCTCTCTTTCTTCAAAGTCACCTTGAATCTCAGTGGCTGGTGTTACAAATACAAAAGCATTTTCATCGATTCTCGCGATTATATTTCTAACTAAATAATATTCTGATCTTGTGATTACTGTCACAAGCATTGTTTTTTTAACTTTTGAATATCCACCTTGGATTTCAACTTCAGTTACCCCACGGTATACTGCACCATAAATTGCTTCTTTAATTTCTTCTGGGAAATCTGTGATAATTTGGACAGCTTTCTTAGAATTACTACCAACAATTACCATATCGGCAACTCTACCACTTATAAACAATGTTATAATTGCGTAAAGACCGTTATTAACTCCATGTTCTGCGAAAAAGACGATTACTCCTAAGAGGATAATAAAGCCATCTACTAAGTATATAGAAGAACTTATTGATAATTTTAATCTTTTATTTAAGATTTTTATAGGAATGTCAGTTCCTCCACTAGTTCCCCCGTATTTAATTACTAATCCAAATCCTAGTCCTAAAAAGACCCCACCAAAAGTTACTGCTAAGACCATTTCGTTTCCGATATCTATTTGTGGTGAAAATTGTTCAAATAGATATAGTGTAACTGGAAATAAGATTGAACCATAAATACTTTTTATAAATACCTGTTTACCTAGAAATACTAAGGCAAAAGCTAGTAATATCATATTAAAGCCAAAAACGATGTATGAAAGCTTTATTCCGTATAGTTTATTAAATACTAGTCCTAGTCCACTTACTCCACCAGCTACAAGTTCTGCTGGTAATAAGAAGTAATAAAACCCGATTACCATTAAAATAATACCAATAGTTATCATTGCGTATTGTTCATATTTTGTTATTTTTCTTAATTTTTTATGTTTAAACAATGTTATTCACCTCGTGCGAGCATTTTTAAGTATCCGTAAATGAAATCAGAGATATCACCATCTAATACTTTATTTACTCTTCCTGTCTCGATATTTGTGCGATGGTCTTTAACCATCATATATGGATGCATTACATAACTTCTGATTTGGGAACCAAAAGATATTAATGAGCTATTTGATCTATAACTTGATATTTCTTCTTTTTTCTTTTCGAGTTCTAATTGATAAAGTTTTGCCTTTAAGATTTGCATTGCTTTATCTCTGTTTTTGAATTGTGATCTTTCATTTTGGACATTAACAACTAATTTAGTTGGTAAATGAGTTATTCTTACTGCTGAATCTGTTGTATTAACACTTTGTCCGCCTGCTCCACTTGATCTGAATGTATCGATTTTTAGATCTTTTTCGTTAATATCGATTTCAATAGAACTATCAATTTCAGGGATAATGATTACTCCTGCGAAACTAGTATGTCTTCTACCTCCAGAATCAAAAGGACTAATTCTAACTAATCTATGAACTCCGTTTTCCGCCTTAAGATATCCATAAGCATGGTCTCCTCTTAAGGTGAAAGTAACACTTTTTATTCCTGCTTCATCACCGTTTTGGTAATCTAGCAATTCAAATTCATAACCAACTATTTCACCATAACGTTTATACATTCTAAAAAGCATCTCAGCCCAGTCTTGAGATTCTGTACCTCCAGCTCCAGGATGGATTTCAATAATTGCATTAAGTTTATCGTTTTCTTCAACAAGTAATAATTCAACACTCAGTTTTTCAGATTTTTTTCTTAATTGCTTAGCTAAAGAGTTAAATTCATCAATCATATCTTCTTCTAAAGTTAAAAACTCATAAACAATTTGAAGTTCTTCATAGATGTCTCCTAAAGAATTAATGGCGTCTTGTTTGTTTTTAAGTGTTTTTTGTTCTTTTACGACTACTTGAGCTTTTTCTGAATCATTCCAAAAGCCTTGGTCACAAGTTAACTGATCAAGTTTTTTAATTTCATTGTCTAAACTCTCTAAATCAATCATTGATAAGATTTCTTCATATAGTTTAGTGAGCTCTTTAAACTCCATTTTAAATTCTGTATTTTTCATAATATCACCTGTAGAAAGACTCAAGATTTCTCTTGAGTCATTATTTTACCTTCCGTGGCAATGTTTATATTTCTTACCAGAACCACATGGACATGGATCATTACGACCTATTTTTGATGAGGTGCGTGGTTTTCTTTTTGATACTTCTTCTTTTCCAGATGATGTTCCTGTTGGCTTCGCAACTTGAACACGTTGTAAGTTGTCTCTAATTACAGCTCTTAAAACATATTTAGTAACATTATCTTCAATCGATAATACCATTTCACTAAACATTCTATATCCTACCTCTTGATATTCACGAAGTGGGTTAACTTGGGCATAAGATTGTAATCCGATACCTTGTCTTAATTCACTCATTTGATCAATATGCTGAACCCAATAAGTATCAACAACACGTAATACGACAACTTTTAAGAATTCATTGAATTTTTCATCAGTGAATTTTTCGATTTTAGTTTTAATATCATCACTTACCAATTTCATTAGGTACTCTTGAACTTTATCAGGAGTGTTGTCTATTTTTGATATTGAAACTGTCCCCGGTGAAAAGTAACGTCCATTTATAACTTTATATAATTCGTCACGGTTTACCTTAGTTGTTTTCTCTTCATAGTTAATATGTTCGTTAACTAGTTTAGTTATTGTTCTTTCAACCATTCCATCAACAATTTCAATGATTGAATCTAAAAATAAAATGTCTCTTCTTTGTCCGTAAATTACTTCACGTTGTTTTCTTAATACTTCATCGTATTGTAAGACTGTTTTACGACGATCGAAGTTATTTCCTTCTATTTGAAGTTGAGCACGCTCAACCATTCTACTAAATATTTTGTAATTGATTGGTTCTTCTTCGTCTGAACCTTTACTACCTGTTAACATTTCCATTTGACGTTGGAAACGTTCTCCCCCAAATCTCTTCATTAAATCATCTTCAGCTGATAAGAAGAATCTTGAAAATCCCGGGTCTCCTTGTCTACCTGAACGTCCACGCAACTGATTATCAATACGACGCGATTCATGTCTTTCTGTCCCAAGTACTGCGAGTCCACCAAGGTCTACTACACCTTCACCTAGTTTAATATCTGTCCCACGACCAGCCATATTTGTGGCGATAGTTACAGCATATTTTTGTCCAGCATTTTCAACAATCTCAGCTTCTCTTTCATGTTGTTTGGCATTAAGTACATCATGTCTAACTCCTCTTCTTTTTAGAAGTCTTGAAAGAAGTTCTGATGTCTCAATCGAGATTGTCCCTACAAGCATAGGTTGTCCGGCTTTATGTCTGATGGCAATTTCTTTTGCAATTGCGTTATACTTTGCTTTCATACTAGCAAAAATTAAATCATTTGAATCATCTCTTACTAAAGGCATGTTTGTTGGAATCTCAATAACAAGCATGTTATAGATGTTTCTAAATTCCTCTTCCTCTGTTTTAGCTGTACCTGTCATTCCTGATAGTTTTTTGTACATTCTAAAGAGATTTTGGAATGTAATTGTTGCTAGAGTAGATGTTTCTTTTTTGATTTCTACGCCTTCTTTAGCTTCTAAGGCTTGATGTAATCCTTCACTAAATTGACGACCATGCATTAAGCGTCCTGTGAACCCATCAACAATGATTACTTTGTTATCTTGAACAACGTAATCAACGTCTAAATCCATTGTATAATTAGCTTTTAAAGCATTATTGATACTGTGTAATAATCCAACATTTTGAAGATCATATAGATTTACTACTCCAAATTGTTTTTCAGCTCTTGACATACCAGCCTCTGTCATTGTAACTGATTTTGTTTTTATATCAATTTCATAATCTTCTTCTAAATCTAGGTTTCTCACAAATGCTTGTGCATGAAGATATTGGCTAGCAACACTTTTTGCTCCACCAGAAATGATTAATGGGGTTCTCGCTTCATCAATCAAGATTGAATCGACCTCATCAATAATCGCAAAGTTTAATGGTCTTTGCGTAATTTGTTCATTATAAATTACCATATGATCTCGTAAATAATCAAACCCAATTTCGTTATTAGTTGAGTATAAGATATCACAGTTATATGCAACTTTTTTCTCATCTTTTGATAATATTCTTTGGTTCAGTCCAACACTTAACCCAAGCCATCTAAATAGCTCTCCGATTTCACCTTCTGCTTCACGTGCAGCTAAGTATTCATTTACTGTGACAATGTGAACACCTTTTCCTTCTAAGGCATTTAAATAAGCAGGCATAACTGCAGTTAAGGTTTTACCTTCACCAGTTTTCATCTCGGCAATGTTACCCTGATGAATTGTTACTGCCCCCATTATTTGCACTCTAAAAGGAGTCATCTTTAAAAATCTTGTTGATGCCTCTCTAACGGTTGCGAATGCTTCAACCATTATCTCCTCTAATGTTTCACCATTTTTAACTCTTTCTTTGAACCAATCTGTTTTAGCCTTTAGTTCATCGTCAGATAAAGAAGCAAACTCACTCTCGAGTACGATAACCTTATCTGCTACAATACTTAATTTTTTTAATTCTTTCCTAGAAATGTCAAAAAAATTCTTGAACAATTTAACCACCTCATTAATGTCATATATATCATATCATAATTTAACTTTAATATACAATTTAATTTATTATATATATATTATCATATTATATCAAAAAAAATGCGCCGAAGCGCATTTTAAATTATTCTGTTTCGATAACTCCATATTTTCCATCATTTCTCAAATAAGCAATATTAACTTTATTTGTAGCTTCATCTCGAAATATGAAGAAATCATGTCCAAGCATTTCCATAGCAGTTATACCTTCATCAACACTCATGTGATCGAGTACAATGCTTTTCTTTTTAACTGGAGAAATTAATTCTCTTTCTAATGCTTCTAAATCTAAGCTATCTGCGAATAATTCGCTTACTCCTTCTTTCTTTTGTAAACTTCTAGTAATCTTCGTCTTGTTCTTTCTAATTTGGGATTCAAGTTTGTCAATTGCAAGATCAATCGCAGCGTACATATCGTCGTTACTAACCTCTGCTCTCATGGTGTAGAACTTAGTAGGTATAGTCACTTCCACTTTATGATGATCTTTGTAGATTTTACAGACAACGAATGCATCTAACTCTTCTTTAAAGTATCTTTCGACTTTAACAAGTTTGTTTTCTGCGTAATGCTCAATTGCATCAGTTACCTCAAATCCGTTTTTACCACGAACTTGTACTTTCATTAAATCATCTCCCTTAATTTTGTGTATATATTTATTATACCACATTGTTACTAAATATATCATAAAATGCTAATGTAAATTTTTAAATATTTTCATTAAAAACAGTAGACATATCTTTGTATAAAATTGATATTATCAAGACTGGCATATTTGCGAGTGAAAATAAAATGTCGATATCAGTACCATCAAAGCTCGCAAATAAGCCTTCTTCATAAAATATAATAACTGACCAATTAACTTGAACTAGATTTCTTTCAAATAGTATATGTAGATATTTCGATTCTATATAACTATTATTGTAGGACTCATTTATATTATAAAATAGGTAATCATAGTAGACTAATTTATTACTCACAGGAAATGCTTCTCTGTCACTGTTAATTACTAAACTATTTTTACAATCTAGATGTACAGTGTACCTATCTTTTAGTAAATTGTAGAAACCGATAACCTGATAGAGATCCTCACCACATATTTGACATTTTTCCATTAAAAACACCTCGTAAATATAATACTTACGAAGTGTCTATTTTTATTCTTGTATTAGTTTTTTATATAGTTCGTATGTTGCATATACATCACTTAATGCACGATGTGCTTCTCTGTTTACTATTCCATAATATTGTGTAAGATTTTTCAATGTATAACTTCTTAGTTGTCTTCTTAATTTTATTCTAGCAATTCTAACAGTGTCCTTAACATCATAATCACTACTCCTAACAAAATTTCTCCTAAATTCACTTTTCAAGAATGGATAATCAAACCTAATTGCATTATGACCAATTAAGAAATCTACTCCTTCAATAAATTTATTAAATTGTGATAAAACTACCCCAGGATAATCCTTATCTGCGACCATCTCATTGGTAATACCATTAATATTTGTTACTTCAAAAGGGATCACTATACCAGGATTAATTAACTTGTTGAACTCGCCGATTACTTCAGCATCTTTGATTCTAATTGCTCCTAGTTCAATTATTCTATCATTATCAGTATCTAGGCCAGTTGTTTCAATATCAAATACAACATATTCCATTCGTAATCACCTCTGAAATATTATACCATAGATTAAGTCTTCATGATATAATATAAGTAAGGAGGGTTCTTATGTCTATTATGTTTTTAGGTATTGCTTTAGTTGTTATAATTGTTATTATCATAATTGTTTGGGTAGCAAATGATCCCAAGAAGAAAGATAAATAGAAAACAAAGACTAAATAGTCTTTGTTTTTTTTATTTAATTTACCTTTTAATTATAAGAAAATCAATGTGAATAGCACACCAATAATACCAGTAATTGCTAAAACAGCAATAACCTTTTTAGGCATTTCCCCATTATTTGTCATTGCTTTACCAAACATTCCAAATACAACAGGATGAATTAAGAAAGGCATCGCAAATACAAATGAGATTAAGGCAGCAGATTCAGCACCAAACATTCCACCTTGAATAGAAGCAAATAATCCAAAGTGTGAGATAGCTGAACTATTAGCCATCGCAGCGTACTCTAAACTAAGTCCTGCGTAATGTAGCATAATAAATCCACCAAACACAGCTACTAATTGCCAACCTAAAGAGAATAGAATTAATCCTTTTACCTCTTTATTATTATCATTATATGCTGTTCTTAAAGTTTTTAAAGACCAGTATGTTAATCCTATACCAATTAATACAACTATTATTCCTGGGATAACATATAGTTCTCCTCTTGTAGCACTTGCTGCTAAAATTGTAAATACGAATAAATGTCCAAAGAATGGAATATTAATCATAACAGGAGCTCGCTCTTTTGCAACGTCTCCTAAATCTCCAGCTGTACATGCACCAGTTAACCCTGAGTGAGATAACGATCCAGCCATTCCTGGAGCTAAGATTCCAACTTTATTAGATTTACCAATAAATACTAATAAAGCAATTCCAATAAACATCCAAAATAGTTGTCCAAAGAATCCAAATGCCATTACTTGAAGCATTCCATTGAGATCAAATGCATCTAGTAATCTAGATCCTCCCACAATAAATACTGCTGCTAACACTGTTGGTATTCCTCCAAATAATAACGATCTCATTGTAGGGCCTGGTCGCCAATGTGAAAAATACATTCCAAGTCCACTACTGATTAACATTGCAAAGAATATTTGTGGAAGAGCAATTAAGTCTTTAATCCACGTAGCAATGTAAAATGAGAGAATCAATACTAATAAAATCATTATTACTTCAACAAATCCTCTACCTAAGTATTTTCTTTTATCATCAATTATAGCTTTATTGTCAATTAAAATAATCGAACCAGCTATTCCTAAAAACGCAATTAACGGATAAAACGCTCCTAAATCTCCCTCTGTTTGTCCTAAAATAATCCTTTTAAGACCTTCAATTCCTAGAAGAATGAAAAAGGCTCTTACAATAAAAACGAATTGTGTACCTTTAGTACCTAAAATTACTTCTTTTTCGTTTAATACAACATCATCTTCTTTAGGTAACTTAGGATTGAAAAATGTATTCCTGAGTTTCTGTCCCCCAACAAAGAATGTCACAATTAATGCAGTTACTGTTACACCTGATGTTAAATTTATTATTGGGAATTCAGGTAATCCCGGTGTTCCAATCCCACTAATTTCAAGTACTAGTCCCAGTGTTAGTCCAAATATTACAATAATTAATATTGGTGAATATTTTGTCCCTGCGACCACGGTCCTGGAAATCAGTATAACAGCTAGTAATAAAACTAAAGTAAGCCAAAAATGATTCAGTATTTCTAATGGTACCATTGTGTTTCCTCCTTTTGTCTATTTTATATAATTATATCATATATGTGTGTTTATCTATGATATTAAAATGGGATGTCTTTTTTAGACATCTCATTTTACTAGTTACTTATATATTTTTAATTCTATCTGCTTTGTTAATAACTGATGCATATTATATGCTAATGCTTCAAGTTCATCTTCGCCAGGATAGACAACTATTTCTCCTAAATGATCTAAATATTCAAGAAGAGGTTGGAGTACCGCTTGGTTATAAGCTAGCCCTCCAGTGATGATAATCGCATCTAAATTACCACGTGTTACAGCGTAAAGAGAACCAATCTCTTTAGCTATTTGGTAAACCATTGCTTTCATTATTCTTTTAGCCATAACTTGTCCATTACTAATCATTTCGGCAACTTCTTCAGCATCACTTGTATTTAAATAAGATACCAGACCACCAAAACCGTGATTTAGTTTTTGAAATTGTTCTAAGGTGTATTGTCCTGACATTGCTAATTCATAAACTGCAGCAACAGGTAATCCTCCAGTTCTTTCGGGACTAAAAGGACCGTCTCCATCAAGTGCATTATTAACATCTGTTACTCTACCTCTTTTATGAAGACCAACACTTATTCCCCCACCTAAGTGGGCAACAATTAAATTCATATCTTCATATTTAAATCCGAGTTTTTCAGCATACCTCTTGGCGACTGCTTTTTGGTTCAAAGCATGCCATAATGGCCTTCTTGATATACCGTTTAATCCTGATATTTTAGCTACCGAACTCATTTCATCAACAACTACAGGATCCGCAATATAAGCCTTCTTATTAACGCTTTTTGCTAATTCATAAACAATTAATCCGCCTAAGTTAGAAGCGTGCGTTCCATATTTATTTGAACTTAAATCTTTAATCATTTGTGAGTTTACTTCATATATTCCACTTTTAACTGGTTTCATTAGTCCTCCTCGACCAATGAAGCCATCAATTTCTGATAGTTCAATATTATTTTCTTTTAGTAAATCAATAACAACTTGTGTTCTCATTCCTAATTGTTCAATTAAATCATCATATTTTTTCAATGATTTTTTTGTATGTCTTATTGTTTTTTCTACTAGTAAATCAATATTTTCAAATAATGCTACTTTTGTTGATGTAGAGCCCGGATTAATTACTAATATCTTCATAATAAATCCGTACTAACAACAGCCAAAGCTATTGAATATAATTTCGATTTGTATGAATCTGATCTACTAGTTAAAACAATTGGATTTGAAGCTCCTAGTACTAATCCCGCAGGAATTGAGTTAGCTAAGAATGTGGTTGATTTGTAGAAAGTATTACCTGATTCAATATTCGGAAATACTAAAACATCAGCATCTCCTGCTACGACATGGTTAATACCTTTAGTTTTTGCTGATTCATAATTGATTGCAACATCTATTGAAAAAGGTCCACCTATATAATATCCATCATTATCTTTTAGTCTATTAGTGATACTTGCTGCTTCAACAGTTGATGGAATATCTTCATCAACTACTTCAATAGCAGATATTAATGCAAATTTAGGTTTATATATTCCTAAACTACTAACAAAACTATATGTATTATTAATAATTTCAATCTTTTCTTCTTCTGTCGGTAAAACATTAATTGCAGAATCAGTTACAAATAATAATTTGTGATAGTTTGGTATATCTAATACCACAATATGTGATAATAATTTATTAGTCGTTAACCCATGTTTTTTATCAGATACTTCATCAAGTAAAATACTTGTTTGAAGCATTCCTTTAACAAGAATTGAGTTTTCTTGTTTTGAAACGAGTTTAACACCTAGTAAAGCAGCGTCTTTTTTATCAACTGCATTATAAATCTCATATCCTATTTTTCTAATACCAAGTTCCATTAGTAAATCAAGAATCTTACTTTTATCTCCTACCAAAACAGGTCTAATTAAACCCATTTGGAAAGCATCATTTGTCGCAATTAAGATTGCTCTGTCTTCAGGACAAACAACAATTAAATCTTTTGTCTCTAGTTTTCTCGCGTCATCTACTACTTGTGTAAAATTACGAAACATTTTAATCCAACCCCTTATAAAACTGCTTGTTTACCTGCTTCTAAAGCTTTCTTATTAATTTCAATAAGCGTTGCTTTTGAACCTGTAAATTTCTTCTTCAATACTTCTAATACACTTTCTGGATCAAATACTTTAGTGACTTCTAAATACGCTCCTAGCATTACCATATTTGCTACTTTCAAGTTACCAAGTTCCATAGCTATATCGTTTGCTGGAATCTTATATATATTAAGATCATTTCTTAATTTCACATCTTTAACAAGACTAGTATTTAAGAATAAATGCCCATCTTTTCTAAGTTTAGGCTGAAACTTATCAAGTGAAGGCTTATTCATAATGATTATAGAATCTGGTGTTGAAATTACCGGACTATTAACATCAGTTTCACTGATTGTAACACTACAATTTGCAGTCCCACCTCTGGTCTCAGGACCGTAAGAAGGGAACCATAATGTATTTAATTCTTTAGCAGTTGCCGTATAACTTAATAGTTGTCCCATTAACATTACACCTTGGCCACCAAATCCAGCGATAATTACTTTTTCACTAATCATTTTTCTTCACCTACTGTCGCATCTTTAAATACCCCTAATGGATAATAAGGGATCATATTATCAACAGCCCAATCGACTGCGTCTTTTGGAGTCATACCCCAGTTAACTGGACATGTAGAAATGAATTCTATCAATGTAAATCCTTTATTTTCCTTTTGAATAGTGAATGCTTTCATTAATGCTTTTTTAGCTTTTCTAACGTGTTGAGGGTTATGGACACTAACTCTTTCAATATAAGTAGCTCCAGGGATTGTAGCCATCATTTCAGCTATTCTTAATGGTAATCCTTGCGTTTTAGCATCTCTACCGTTAGGTGAAGTTGTTGTTTTTTGGCCAATTAATGTAGTTGGCGCCATTTGTCCGCCTGTCATGCCGTAAATTGCATTATTAACGAATACAATAGTGATATTTTCACCACGATGTGCTGCGTGAATCGCTTCAGCAATCCCAATTGATGCCAAGTCTCCATCACCTTGGTATGTGAAGATAATACTATTTGGTCTTACTCTTTTTATTCCTGTAGCAACAGCTGGTGCACGTCCGTGTGCAGCTTGTTGCATGTCACAATTAAAGAAATCATAATTTAAAACACTACATCCAACACTTGAAATTCCAATAGTTCTATCAAGGACATCAAGTTCAACTAATACTTCTGCAACAATTTTATGAATTACTCCATGTGTACATCCTGGACAGTAAGTCATATATTTATCAGTTAATCCTTCACTTTTCTTATAAACAGTTTTCACGTTATTCATGTTTTTCACCGCCTACAATTTCTAAGACTTTATCAACAATTTCTTGAGCCTCTGGAATGATTCCACCAACACGTCCAAAGAAATGAACTGGAAGATGACACTCATTAGATAATTTTACATCCTCTAGCATTTGACCAGTACTCATTTCGACAACTAATAAATCTTTAACAGTCTTTGGTAATGCATGAAAAGCTTTTTTAGGGTAAGGGAATAAAGTGATTGGTCTTAAGATTCCACACTTAATTCCTTGTTCAGCTAAAATTTCAATTGCTGTTCTTGCAATTCTTGATACACTTCCGTATGCAACAATCGCAATTTCCGCATTTTTCATATTTACAAGTTCATATCTTTGATGATTTTTTCTCATATCATCAAACTTTTCTTTTAGATGTAAATTATGATTTTCTAGGTCATTTGGATCTAAATATAAGCTATTAATTACATTTCTTTCACGATTTTTTCTATTTCCATCAGCTACCCAAGTTTTAGGAGTTAAGTCCCACTTAGGAACTTCTCTATCTAAATCAACAGGTTCCATCATTTGTCCAATAAGACCATCTACTGCGATCATTACTGGATTTCTATAATAATCAGCTATATCAAATGCTTCTTTTATTAAGTCTACTGCTTCTTGCAAAGTTTCGGGTGCTAGAGCGTATAAATAATAATCTCCGTTCCCTCCACCTCTAGTAATTTGTTTATAATCAGCTTGACTTGGTTGGATACCTCCAAGACCAGGTCCACCTCTCATTACATTAATTATTACTGCAGGAAGTTCTGCTCCAGCCATATAACTAATTCCTTCTTGCTTAAGTGCAATACCAGGACTAGATGATGAAGTTAATACTCTAGCTCCAGCTCCAGCTGCACCATAAACCATATTTATCGCAGCTACTTCACTTTCAGCTTGAACAAATACTCTACCATGTAATGCCATATGTTTAGATAAGTATTCAGGAAGTTCATTTTGTGGTGTTATTGGGTAACCATAAAATGCTTCACAACCTGCTTTAATAGCAGCTAAAGCCATGGCTTCATTACCCTTCATTAATACTTTACTCATTATTTTGCCTCCTTAATAAATCTTTCAACAGTTATAACTGAATCAGGACACATAATAGCACAAAATCCACAAGCGATACATTTGTCAGGATCTGTTGAAATTAATGGTGTATACCCTTTTAAGTTTGTTGTTGTTATATCTAAATCTAAAATGTTTACCGGACAGTAAGAGTTACATAAAGCACATCCCTTACATCTTTCTATATCAATAATTATTCGACCTTTTGCCATTATTTGTTTCCTCCTAGAGCCATCTTTTAGCAATATATCTTGTAAGTACAAGTCTTTCGCCTAAAAAAATATATTTGTATGACTGATTGTTATTTTCTTCCACTACTGTATATAGTATTGGAATATTTAATTTTTTACTTACTTCTTTTAATATTTCTTCGCCTCTAATAATATCTTCCTCTGTTGTTTCTTTGATTAAATTCGTATTATTTATTAGCCCAGTAATCTTAAGTTGAGTAACAGCTTCATACATTGAAATAGTTTGTAAGATACTCTTTACGTCACTAGTTTCAGGTCTAAAGATGTTTACAGTACAAAGAAAATCAATTTCATTAATGTCTTTAACTCTATCTAAAAATTGAATTAAAACCCTAACCCCATTTTCAGTTCCACCAAGATCGTAGATAGCTGTTATGTTAGGATTAACAAATGGAATAACTCCTTCACCTGATACATAAGGCAAATCACTCCCAAGCATCCCCTTAACAGTTGATTCAACTAGATGAATGTTATTTTTTTCAAATAGTTTATCTAAACTACGGGTTCTGAAATATGGATTGATAATATCTAGGTCTACTAGATAATCAATTTTCTTCTGAATTGCTAAATTAGCACTAATTTCGCTTTTACCACTACCATAGTGCCCAGATATAATTGTAATTCTTCTCATAAAATTAGTCGGAAATCACACAAAAAAAACCAGGATTTCCTCCCTCCTCAATTAGTAAAATTTACACCGTCTTAATGAAAGCGCTTTTACATAAAATATTATATCATTTATAAATAGTATTTTCAAGATTTTCGCTAAATAAAAAATAAAAAATTGTGAAATGTTTAAACAAAGCCCTATATTAGCTAAAAGACTAAATAAAGCGATATAGTCAATATAGGTAAAGTTGCAATTTAATCATTTGAAACCATTTTCATAACTAAAAAACTCAATAACAAGAAAAGAATTATTAGCGAAGACATGGCGATAACGATTCCCAGTATTCCAACTACTTCAACTTGGAAAAACGGATATAAGTAATCGCCTGTGAGTGAGCCTAAAATTATGACGAAAGCAATATATGATAGAGGATAAATTAGCCAAAGTAATACATCCTTATATTCAAAATGATAGTTTTGTCGTTCATAGATAAAATATGTGATAACTAACCCTGGTGTAATATAGTGAACAAATAGATTTCCAAAAAATCCCACACCTGTCGGGTGAAAAATAGCTTGTAAGAAGATAATAAATACGCTCATTGTAATAAAAATGTATATTAGGACTCCACCAAACATACTTCGATATCTTCCTTTATCTCTTTTTTCATCAAGAAGAATTAACAAAAAGTAGATAAATACAATAAGATTAGATTGAATTGTAAAATATAAATATAGTTTAATAGTTAACGCTATACTTGGTTCAATAAAAACATGGACTATTGTATCTAGTAAAATACCTATAAAAGCTGAAACTGTAATTACAATCATTAATTTCTTCTTCATCTTCATCACCTATTATAATTATAGCATAAAAAAAACACTTCGTTTGAAGTGTTTTTATATAACGATATTCACTAATTTATTAGGTACTACTATTATTTTTCTGATTTCCTTGCCAGATGTCAGTTCTTTTATTCTATCAGTTGAAGTTGCGATACTAATTACTTCTTCCTTAGGTGTATCTAAAGGCAGTCTAATCTTATCTCGGACCTTACCGTTTATACTGACCACCATCTCAATAGTAGATTCAATCATCTTATTTTCATTGTACTGAGGCCACTCTGCATTAACCATGTCGTCCTTATGACCAAGTCTTTGCCATAGTTCTTCAGTAATATGTGGAGCAAATGGGTTAACAATCTTAAGTAACATCTCAAAGTCTTCTTTAAATATGTGATTTTCTTTCGTTAATTCGTTAACTAATGTCATCAATTTTGCGATTGCTGTGTTGAATTTTACATTCTCAATGTCAGCACTTACCATCTTAATTGTTTTATGAAGAATCGGTTGATAATTATCATTTATTTCATCAGTTACTTTATCTTCAAGTCTAGCAAGTTTATCTAAAAATCTTCTTGCACCCTTTACACCATTTTCATTCCACGGAGTTGATTGTTCATAATCTCCGATAAAAAGAATATACAAACGAAGAGTGTCTGCTCCGTAAACACCGATAATATCATATGGATTAACGATATTTCCTTTTGATTTACTCATCTTATCGCCATCAGGTCCTAAAATTAATCCTTGAGCCGTCCTTCTCTTGTACGGTTCTTCTGTAGGTACTACACCAATATCATAAAGGAATTGATGCCAAAATCTTGAATAGATAACATGTCTAGTTACATGTTCCATTCCACCATTATACCAATCTACTTGGAGCCAGTATTTAAGTTTATCAAAATCAGCTAGTTTTTCAGTATTTCTTGGATCAATATATCTTAGGAAATACCAACTTGATCCAGCCCATTGTGGCATTGTATCTGTTTCTCTTTTAGCGGGTCCGCCGCACTGTGGACACGTTGTGTTAATAAATTCTTCGATAGTTGATAATGGACTTTCTCCTTCATCACTTGGCTCGAACTTTTCAACAACAGGTAATACTACTGGTAAATCTTCTTCAGGTACATGGACCATCCCGCATTTAGGACAATGAATAATTGGAATTGGTTCTCCCCAGTATCTTTGACGGTTAAAAGCCCAATCTTTCATCTTAAAGTTTACAGCTTCTTTACCAATATTTTTTTCTTCTAAGAATTTAATAATTTTTATTTTAGCTTCAGGAACTTTTAAGCCATTAATTAAGCCACTGTTAACCAGTATTCCTTCGTATGAATCGGTATAAGCTTCTTTAGTAATATCTCCACCTGAGATAACTTCAATTATCTCTAGGTTATATTTAGTAGCAAATTCATAATCTCTTGTGTCGTGTCCAGGAACAGCCATTATAGCTCCAGTTCCGTAACCGATCATTACGTAATCAGCAACAAAGATTGGTATTTCTTTATTGTTTACTGGATTGATTGCTACTAGGCCATCAATTTTAACACCAGTTTTATCTTTTGCTAGTTCTACTCTTTCAAATTCTGTTTTTAGTTTAGCATTTTCTTTATATTGATATATTTCATCTAAATTATTGATTTTGTCTTTTTGTCTTTCAATAATACTATGTTCAGGAGCTATTACCATAAAAGTTGATCCAAATAATGTATCTGGTCTTGTTGTAAATACCATTAATGATTCATCAGTATCTTTTACTTTAAAATCAACATGAGCACCAACTGATTTACCAATCCAGTTCTCTTGTTCTATTGTTATACGAGGTAGTGTATCTAGCTCTTTTAATCCCTGAAGTAGTCTTTCAGCGTGATCTGTAATTTTCAAAAACCAAACGTCTTTTTCTTTTTGAACAACAACAGTATCACAGCGATCACATTTACCGCCTTGACTTTCTTCGTTCGAAAGAACTACCTTACAGCTTGGACAAAAGTTAATATAAGTTTTGTCTCTGTAGGCTAATCCTCTTTTAAACATTTGAACAAAAATCCATTGTGTCCATTTATAGTACTCTTCATCTGTTGTATCAACTACTCGATCAAAATCGAAACTAAAGCCAGCTTGTTTTAGCTGATTTGTAAATACTTTAATATTTGTATCAGTTACAACTCTTGGATGAATTCCTGTTTTAATAGCGTAGTTTTCAGTCGGAAGACCAAAAGCATCAAAACCAATTGGAAATAAGACATTATACCCTTCCATTCTTCTTTTACGCGCTACTATTTCAAGGCTAGAATAAGCTCTAATATGCCCAACATGCATTCCTTGCCCTGAAGGGTATGGGAATTCCACTAATGCGTAATATTTAGGTTTATCAGAAAAATCAATAGCTTTAAATCGTTCATTATCGTACCAATGCTTCTGCCATTTTTGTTCAATTTCTTTGTGGTTATAAATCATAGTAATCACTCCTTTTTTAAAATAAAAAATCGCCCTTAAAAATAAGGACGAATTATAATTTCCGCGGTACCACCTTGGTTCTAGAATAGATCTAGCTCTTCATCTTTTAACGCAAGAATTACGACTTAAGCTCACGTGTTGCACCTAAGTAACTCCCTAGACTAATTCGTAATGACTTATTCCTAGTTTACAGCACCACTAAGTCTCTTTAAATAAGTAAATTACTACTATTTCTAGTTCTTCGTTTTATCTAAATGTATGATAACATAAGGACTTTGCTATATCAAGATTTATTTTTTAGTCTTCTATCTATTTCTCTACTCATAATGCCGTTTTGTCTGAATGATATTACTAATAAAATGACTATAATAATAATATTTAAATCGAGCATTGAATAAAATGTTAGGATAATGAATAGTGATGTTGAAGAATATGTTGTTAGTGTGAACGTTTCTTTAAATGGAATTACTTTATGTCTCATTTTTAAGAACGATGCACTCATTAATATAAATACTAGATAAAAAGCAATTGTAACAAACATTTCAACCAACACTACCATTGGCCCCCAAAAACTTTTTTCAAGAACAAGCAAATCGTCAATTCCGTTAAATAGATTATTGTAAAATACGGATGGATTATTTACCTGATCTGCAAAATCAATATTATGAAGTGACGATGGTAAATCACTAAGCGGAATTGAGAGAGAGTTCCTTCCAACTACGTAGAAATGCGCTTGATCATCATT
>DAOVWR010000074.1 GCA_030636545.1 Mycoplasmatota bacterium | reverse complement strand
TTTAATTGTATTATAAATTGAATATCCCGAAATCTTTTCAAAATCTCTAGCCATTTGTTTTTCAGTCGAGACTGAATTAATAATGTTTCGGTATTTCTTATACATCTTAATTAACTTATCTTTATCTACTTTTCCTTCATTAGCATCTTCGATAAGCGCTAAAAACTCAACAAGGACAACCGCTTCTTTTTCTGTATATAGATTAAAGTCTATTGGATATGTATACATTACTTAATCACCGAAACTGATTCCGATAGCTTTGGCTGTTTTAACATATTGTCCTTCTGGATCAACTTGTTTTTTACCACCTTTTGAAGTTTCGCCAATTTCTCCAGTTCCAACTACTTCAGTTAAAGGTATACTAGTAATTTCACGGCCTTTTAATTGAACCATTAATCCTGATTTACCTGCCATTATTAATTCTACTGCTTGAACACCAAATAATAATCCTAAAGAACGATCATACTGTGATGTCATTCCACCACGTTGAAGATATGCAAGGTTTGTATATCTTACTTCATGATGAGGAACTAACTTAGCAAGTTGTTGAGTAATTACTGCGCCAACTCCACCTAATCTTACAGTATCTGGGCTATCTTCGATTATTTCTCTAATAACAACATCTCCATCAATCGGTCTAGCTCCTTCACTTACGATAATAATCGTAAAGTTTCTTCCGAAAGCGTCGCGTTGAGCAATCTTATCAACTACTTTATTAATATCATAAGGAATTTCTGGGATTAAAATAACATCCGCACTTCCTGCCATTCCACCTTCTAATGCTAACCAACCAGTTAATCGA
The DNA here is from genome assembly GCA_030636545.1 of Mycoplasmatota bacterium. Classification (GTDB taxonomy): domain Bacteria; phylum Bacillota_I; class Bacilli_A; order Izemoplasmatales; family Izemoplasmataceae; genus JAFGXW01. Next base: position 5,137 of record DAOVWR010000074.1, on the reverse strand, counting down.
CCCATAACTTCTACTACCATGATTCTATCATGTGAGTAAGCAGTTGTATGGATTTTATCTAAGGCATCACAAATTGTTTCAAGTGATGTATTAAATCCAAAGGTAATATCAGTTGCTGGTAAATCGTTATCAATTGTTTTAGGAACACCAATAACAGGGACACCTTTACGACTGAAGTCTCTAGCACTAGTTAAAGTACCGTCTCCACCAATAACGATTAAAGCATCAACACCTAAATATCTTAGGTTTTTAACTGCTTCATCTGAGATATCTTTATATTCAATAGTTCCATCTTTTTGTCGTACTGGATAATTAAATAAATTATCTTTATTTGAAGATTTTAAAATTGTTCCACCTTCATGTAGAATACCGGAAACAGCTTTTAAATCTAAATCTCTAAAACTATGATTAATTAGTCCTGTGAAGCCTTTCGTGAATCCTACCACTTCAACGCCCCATTTAGTAACCGCAGCTTTTGTTATACCATTAATTACAGCATTAAGACCACTACAGTCTCCACCACCAGTAATTATTCCAATTTTTCTTATATCTTTCATATATATCACTCCATTCAAAATTCCATACTAATTATACTTGTTTTAGTTTACATAGTAAACAGATTTACACGCCTGAAAACGTTTTATTTTAGATATTATCGATAAAATATCATATTTAAAAAGAAAAAGGGTTTTTTAATGTAATCTTTTTAAAGATTTTGTTATAATATCCTTGAGGTGTTTAATATGTTAACAATGAAAGATATTATTAGAGAAGGTCACCCGACTCTAAGATTAAAAGCTAAGGAAGTAAAGATTCCTTTAAACAAAGAAGATAAAAATACATTGAAACTAATGATGGAGTTTATTGAAAACTCAATTGATCCTGTTATTAGTGAAGAATATGAGTTGCGCGCAGGAGTTGGAATAGCCGCTCCTCAAATCGATGTTTCTAAACAAATGATTGCCGTAAAAACAATGGATGAATTAAATGAAACTGAACATACTTATCTAATGGTAAATCCTAAAATCATCGGTCACAGTATTAAACAAACATATATTGATACTGGTGAAGGTTGTTTAAGTGTTGATAGAGACGTTGAAGGAATTGTTCCGAGACATCAAAAAGTAACGGTAAGAAGTTATTTTTATGATAAAGATACTGAAGAACTTACTAAAGGTGTTATTAAACTAAAAGGTTATGTTGGTGTTGTTGTCCAACATGAAATAGATCATATTAATGGTATCTTATTTGTTGATAAGCTAGTTGATGACTTACCTGAAGCAACTCCAGTTAAATTTGCTGATTTAACTTTTGAAGAAACAGAATTATAACAATAAAATTGCAATAAAAAAACTCTCAATTTCGAGAGTTTTTTTTATTTTATGTAGTTATCCTAAGTTCTCGATTTCAGCAGTTATTTGAGCAATAAACTCTGCTTTGTCGATTCCAGATGCATCACCAGTAACACCTTTTGCATATAATTCATAGATTGGTCCTAATGTGTCCATACCAAATCCACTAGGCATATCATTTTGCCACCATGCGTAAGCTTTACCGTTGTTATTCCATTCAAGTACCGCAGCACTTAAAGGAGTTGAAGGAACTAATGTAACTGTGCTAAACGCAGGCACCATGTGTGCGTCGTTAACCATGTAGTCATGTCCTTCTGGGCTGTCTGCTAAGTCATTCAAGAATAATTTAGCATCGTCAGCTGAATCACTGTCTTTGTTAATTACGTAGAAAGATGGAGCTCCGATAAAGATTGAGTCATTTCCTGTTGCCATAACAGCGTGAGGAGCATATCCCATTTCGAAATCTGAATCAGTATAACTTGAATCAGTCCAGTTTCCTTGGTGTAAGAAAGCAGCTTCGCCATCAGCAAATTTACCAACTTGATCGTCGTAACCACCAGTTAATAAGATAGTTTCGTCTCCCCAAGTAAATAGTAATTCTACCCAATCAGCATATTCTGCTAATCTAGGTGCATCAACTTCACCATTATTTAATTTGTCAATTATAGTTGAATCTGAATAATCAAGACCAGCTGATAAGTAACCATTAAAGTTATGAAGTCCAGTTACCCAAGTCATACCACTTGCTGCAGCCATAGATAATACTGTATAGTCTCCCATACCTTCAGCATCGTAATAAGCTTGAATGTCTGCGAATGCACTTGCATAAGCAGCTTGGCTAGTTAAGCCATCAGGATCTACTCCAGCAGCTTCTAAGATATCAACGTTATACGCCATACCCCAACCTTCAACTGCTACAGGGAATCCATAAGTTACACCTTCTACTACGAATTCTAATTCTGTAATGTCTGCCCAGTCTTCACCAGATAAATCAAGAATTTTGTCTTCATAGTCTAAGAATCCACCCATACCTTCAATTACGAAGATATCTGGTTGTTCGTCTGCTTGGAATTCTGCTAAAATTTGAGTACCGTAAGCACAAGTGTCTCCACCGCATGTTTTAACTTCTACAGTTACTCCATTTGCTTCTCCCCAAGCTTCTGCATAATCTCTTAAAACTTCGTCAATTTCTACTTTGTTTTGAAAGATTACTAATGTTTTTTCTTCAGGCTTACATCCAGCTAAAGTAAAAACCAATACCATTGCTACTACTAATAATAATAACTTTTTCAATTTCTTTCCTCCTATTTTCTATTTTTTTTATATATTTTTTGAAAATTGAAAACAAATTTATTTTTTTAAAGCCATTTGGTAAATGCCGTTAAGTTCCATTTTTTCTCCATAAACCTCTAAACTGACATTACCTGTAGAAGTAATTGTTAAATTATCATCTACTATTATAGTAATTGTTTCATTGTTGTATCTTAAACTAACTTCATAACTATAAACTTCACTTGTTACTACTGGGTTTAATTTAAGATACCCATCTTTGATTCTAAGTCCAACAACGCCATAAATGAATGCTAAATATGATCCACCTAGGTTTGCAATATGAAGTCCATGCTTTGTATTCTTATGAGCATCTAAATAATCCGTCTCCAGGATACTCTTAAAGTAATTACATGCTAGATTATATTTCTTTAGTTTAAAAGCTAATATACTATAGATACATTTTGATAGACTTGAATCGTGGGTTGTGATTGGTTCATAATAATTAAATGAATCTTCTAATATCATTAAATCATCATAATCAAGCAGCATCATTGCAAGCATTGTGTCTGCTTGTTTTAAGACTTGATGTTTGTAAAGGAATAACGGATGATAGTGTATTAACAATGGAAATTTATCACTCGGTATTGTAGATAAATCAAGTCTCTCTTTTTTCAAGAATGTTGAATCTTGAGCATAAATATTTAATTCTTTATCGAATGGTAAATAAATATGTTTCGCTATGTCTTTCATTTTATCTATTTCACTTGCTGAAATTTGTAATTTGTTTATTACATTTGTTAAGCTAGTGAAATTTTCTTTGTAAAATTTACATGTATACTTAAAATGGTAAATAAGTAATTGATTAGTGTAGTAGTTATCATCAACTACTGTTGTATATTCATCTGGACCTGTAACGCCATTTAGATGATAATATTTCTCATTTTTATTTACTGATTCAACTAAGAATCTTGCTGTTAATATTAACATCTCAAATCCATAATCAATCATAAAATCTATATCGCTCGTCACTTCAAAGTATTTGATTACTGCATAAGCAATATCACTATTGATGTGAAACTGAGCACTCCCTGCAGGATAATATGGTGATGTCTCTTCGCCATTAATTGTTCTCCAAGGGAATTTAATACCTTTATTATATCCTAGATTTTCCGCTTCAACTTTAGCTTCAGCAATTGTGTTATAACGATACATTAATAAGTTTCTAGCTTTTTTAGGATTCGTTAGGATAAAGAAAGGCAACATATATATTTCTGTATCCCAGAAATAATGTCCTTCATATCCTTCACCACTTAATCCTTTAGCAGCAATATTATGGTATTCACTTTCTCCACCACTACAGTTTAATTGATAAATGTTGTAGTTAAGAAGTAATTCAATATTTCCACCAGCGTTTATCTTTATATAATTTTTATCCCAAAATTCTTTAAAATAGTTAGTTTGGGAAATTATGAGTTGATCAAATGTAAGATATGATAATTCTTTTATTAGTTTTGTCTGATCATTTAAATAATCAGAGTGATATAAGTTTGAAGTATAAATTATGTATTTTACAATCTCAATAGTACTTTTAGAACTAATCCTATAATCTTTAGTACCAACAAGTTTTTCAGCTTCTTTTACGACATTAAATTCATCATTATGAATTATTGCTGTACTTACACTTAAATTACTCCGAGAAGTTTTACACGTAATTGTTTGTTGATTTGGATAGATATTACTAATAATCAAATTATCATTATTACTAGTATTGATTCTTGGATCACCATCGTCTAAGAGCTTCTTTCTGGACTTTTGTAAATATGATTTTACTTTTACTAGTCCACTAAAATTCAATGATTCTAATATTACTTTCACCGCTATTAGTTCACGGTATTCCATACTAACAATTTTTGTTTCAGTTAGAATGAACTCAAATTCATCTAATGTTTTATAATGAACAACTCTTTTTGTTAGTCCTTTTTCAATGTTATATTCTCTTTTTAAATCGACAACAACGCAGTTGCTCAGATTAAGCAAGTTACCATTTACTTCGAATTCAATTTTCGTTCCATCAAGTAAATTAACAATCTTTTGTCCTTCTTGCGGAAATCCTGAAAGGTTTTCCTCATAGTAATAATCATAACTATCGTAAAAAGCATTTAGATAGGTTTGATTATATTCAAAATCTGTGCCATAACCTTCGATAAAGGAACCTCTTGTTCCTAAAAATCCATTAGCTTGTGCGAATATTGTCTCATCGACTAGTAATTCTTCTTTTAAATGTCGATTATTTCTTTTAAGTTTTTCCATAATCACCTTCGATCAGTTTCTCTAGGAATTGGTAATCAAGATCAGCAATAGTATCAAAAACTACATCAGCATGTTGAAGTTGATTAACAGCACCAATTCCAATAGCGTACATACATGCTTTCTTTATAGAAGTGACACCAGATATTGCATCTTCTACACCAACACACTCATGAGGTAACAGATTAAAATGTTCTTTTGCCTTG
>DAOVWR010000112.1 GCA_030636545.1 Mycoplasmatota bacterium | reverse complement strand
GATATTTATCATAAATAAACCCGCTGACATATCAAATGCTAAGTAGCCATTATCATTTCTTCCTAAAAGATTTGCTCCACCTTTAGTAGCTATCTCTAACATTTCTAGTGGTGTCACTGAATCATTACTATATTTTAGTCTTTGTAATAAGTATCCTGCGCGAAGTTCAGAAAGTAGGTTAGACCCATCATTTGATGCACTACCATCAACCCCTAGTCCAACAGGAATATCTAGTTTAACCATTTCACTTATTCGTGCAATTCCACTTGATAATTTTTGATTAGAGATTGGGCAATGACAGACACCTGTTTTAGTTTTAGAAAGTAGTTTTAATTCTTCATCATTAAAATGAATCCCATGAGCATACCAAACATCACTACCAACCCAGCCTAAACTTGCCATATGAGCAAGTGGTCTGTTTTTAGCAGTTTCTAAACAATAATCTTCTTCATCTATTGTTTCACCTAAATGAGTATGTAGTCTTACTCCATATTTTCTCGCAAGTTCCGCACTCTTAATCATTAACTCATCACTGACACTAAAAGGAGAACAAGGAGCTAAAACAATTTGGTTCATTGAATATTTTGATGTATCATGATATTTCTTAATTAATCTCTCACTGTCATTTAAAATGTCTTCAAGACTTTCAACAACGCTCATCGGTGGTAATCCTCCATCATCAACGCCAAGTGACATACTTCCGCGGGACGCATGAAATCTTACTCCTAAGTCTTTTGCTGCTTTCATTTGAACATCAATGAAGTCACACTCTGTGTCACTTCTAAAAACATAATGATGATCAAATACAGTAGTACAACCGTACTTAACTAATTCACCCATTCCAACAAGAGAACTTAAATAAATAACTTCATCATCAAGATTTTTCCATTTTTCATAAAGGTATTTAAGCCATGGGAATAATTCCATGTTTTGAACAGCTGGAAGGTTTCTTGTGAATGTTTGATATAGATGATGATGGGTATTTATAAGCCCCGGATAAACATACATTGAAGAAGCATCAATAACTTTATCAGCAGCAACCTCTTCTTTACCAATATAAGTAATTTTGTTGTCTACAATTAAGATGTTTTGATTGTATAAAACATCATTACTATCGTTCATTGTAATAATTGCTTTAGCGTTTTTAATAAGTATTTTCATAATATTTCATCTTCTCTCTTAGGTAATTTTTATTAATAAGATTCACAAACATACCATGATGCTTGTTTATCTAATTTAATTTCTTGGACAGATTTGAAGTGTTCATTTAATTCAGTATTGACATTTTTAATAAAATTAAAATAATCTCCACCTTCAGCCCATTCAATAACATTAGTAAAAAAGGCTCTTTTGTCATTATAATCATACAATATAACATAATGTTTTGATATTCTACTCATTTCTAAATATAGCACTTTTCTTTCGTCAGCCTTTAATCCATGAGCTACATAAGAAGCAACTGATAGATCAAAAAAATTATCAGGAAATGGCAATTCACGACAAGCACAAGCATTAATAAATTCAATATCTTTGTTCTCTGCTTTTTTAGCACCAATATTCAACATCTTCTTAGCTGGATCTACTCCCGTGACAGATAATCCAGTTTCATTTAAAACTGAACAAAGTGCCCCAGTTCCACATCCTACATCAACAATGTTCTTGTATTTATTTATATCTAATACTTCTTTAATCTTCTCAAGGCTGCTTTTATATTGTGTTTTTTGAGCATTATAAAAAAGTCCATAAATTGGTGAAATAAAATTAAATAAAAAACTACTTCCTTCGTTTTTGCTCATAAGTAAGATTCTCCTTTGATTAATAATTTATATGTCCAATTTTACCACAGCAGATAAATATATACAAAAAAGTTTATCCCTTTTGGAATAAACTTTTATTAATAATTCATCTTTAATCTATTGATTCTGTAATTTTGTGTAACGTTCTTCAATTACATTACAAATTCTTTGGAATTCTTTTTCATCAAACATATCACCAATATTTAAATAAAGAATCTTTTCTTCAGGAACTTGATAATTTTTAAAGATACGGTCTAATACATCAAAGTAATTCTTATAATGGAATTTTAAATAATCGTATTGATCCTTTTCCATATCTCTACCACGTTTTCTAACGTTTTCAAATAATTGGTCTTCTTCTCTAACTAAAACAAGATGAATATCAACATCAGGCAAACGTTTTAAATGTTCATCAGCAATAGCGTAAGTTAAAGCTACTTCATACGCTGACATTATTCCTTCTAAGCGTAACAACTCTGTGAAAACAAGGTTTGAAAATAATGTTGAGTCGAAAATACAAGCTTTATAGTGTCTTGAATTCCACATTAATAAAAATAGTGATGAATAAAAAGCGTTTTGACTTAATAATGCGAAAGTTTTTTTATCTTCATAAAACAGAGGTAAAAACTCGTTTTTTTCTACTGGTTCAGCAACCATTGGTACTTCATAATGCTCTGCTAGTAATTTTGATAATGTTGATTTTCCAGAACCGATTGGCCCAATTATACCTATTCTCATATTTATCTCCTTTATAATAAACTATAAGACAATTATATATAAAATATGTTGCTAAGTCAAAGCCAACTTTTACTTTTTTACTCTTTTCAAATATATAGTTTCATCAATTGCTACATTATCATATTTTGGGCAAATAAAAGCCGGAAACTCCATTAATAGCCAATTAAAGCTATCTGAAATTTCCGGACTCAGTACTATTAGTCGAGCTGAAATGCAAATGGATCTGTAATAAAGTTTAAATAAGAAATATATCCATATTCATATCCAATAAAGTTATATTGAACATCAAATGGTACATCTCCCAATAGTGTATTGAAAATAACAGTTGATGTATAGAATACATCTCCAGTTTCATCCTTAACTGTTGTCATCGTATAGCCAGTGACAACCACTCTTACCATGGGGAGTCTTTCTAAACATTCAGCTTCGGTAATTATCCAATCAAATGGTACATCTGCAATATATTTATCACAAACTTGTTGAACTGATAAAGAGTTATCTAACGCATCGTCATAGAATGCGGCTAGTAAAGATTCAGCTACAGCGACATCTACGTTACATCCCACAGAACCACCCCTCCCCACGACCAAACTAAGCACTTCAACTGCTTCATTTCCAGAAGTATCAGCTACTGAAAGTTCAATTGCATAACTTCCAGGTGTTGTAGTATAAATAACTATTTCAAGTCCATCTGCATCTAGATAAATTTTCATAACAGAATT
>DAOVWR010000056.1 GCA_030636545.1 Mycoplasmatota bacterium | reverse complement strand
GCCAATATGCTCCAGCTAGTGATAATAATTTAAAGAATCTAATATTTTTAGTGCTTCCAATATGTCCACCACGGCATAAATCTGTAAATTCTCCTTGATTATATAAACTAATTGTTTCACCCTCAGGTAAATCACTAATTAATTCAACTTTATATTTATCATCTTTAAAAAATTCTAATGCTTCAGCTTTTGGTAATTCACTTCGTGTAATTACCGTTTGTTCTTGCGAAATACGTTTCATCATTTTTTCTATTTTAGCTAAATCTTCTTCTTTTATTTGTGTTCCAGCATCAATATCATAATAGAAACCTTCTCTAATATTCGGACCTACTCCAAACAAAGCATTAGGAAATAGTCTTTTAACAGCTTGAGCCATTAAGTGAGCCGCACTATGGTTAAGTATATCAAAAGCTACTTGATCTTTTTTAGTAATAATTGTCACAGTAGCGTCTTCTATGATTGGTCTGTTTAAATCATATAACTCATCATTAACATAGCCCGCGACACTTTGCTTTCTTAATCCTGAAGAAATACTTGAAGCAATTCCTTCAATGGTAATTCCTTTGTCGAATTCTTTTACTGATCCATCAGGAAATTTAATCTTAATCATAATTATTCCTCTTTTCTCTTATATTTAATTCTATCATATTACTTTAATTATAGGTATAAAAAAATCGCCCTAAATAAGGGCGAATTAATATCCGTGGTACCACCTTTGTTCTAGAAATATCTAGCACTCAATACTATAACGTAGTTAACGGGAATCTCTTTCGAGTCCTACTCAAAGGGAGTAATTAATAATTATATTTAGTAGCTCACACTATCCTACTTCGCTTTTTAAATCAATTATTATTAATTGTGTCCTTGTCACTGTATTTCAATATTATTATATTATATTTAACTTTAATGTCAAATATAATTACATTTTAACTTCTTCAGTTAAAGAAATAATTCTTGAAACAATTCTAAAAGCTTTCATTTGTTCAGCTTTTTGATTGTTGTCAACCATATAAGAAGCGAGTTCTTTTCTGGAAACATTTGAAGAAAAGAATGTTGGTTTTTCATCTAACAAACGGTATTGTAAAATTGGTCCAAGTACTTCATCTCTAATCCAAGCACTTTTACCTTCTCCACCAATATCATCAAGCATTACTATATCAGCTTGTTTTAGTTTACTAATCAATTTTTCAACTCCACCTGTACTAATAGATGATTTAAACTCTCTAACAAGATCAGGATAATAAGCTATTACTACTGTATATCCTTTTTTAATCAATTCATTTGCTAGTGACGCTAGTGTATATGTTTTTCCTTTTTGGTATTCTCCCCAAATATATAATCCTTTTACTTTTTCACCCATTGGAAATAATCTTATAAAAGACATCATATATTTATATATTTCCATACGGGCTGGAGTATTAGTATCATAATCTTCAAATGAAGCATCAAAGATCATTTTAGGCATATACATTGCGCTAATAAGACCATCTTTTTGAGCTTCTTGAGTTCTAATAAGTGAATATTTACATTCTTTATGGAATGTTTTTATTTTATCGTTTTCATATTTTAATAAAGGTTCAAGACCAGCTGCATCTTGTTTACATTCATTAAGTCCTGCGCACCCAACACATAGATCTTTTTCAATCTTATAAGCTAATAGATTAGATAGGTAATCTTCAATTACCATAGCGTTTAAATCATTTTCAATGAAGAAGTTACTTAAAGATGGGTCTTGAAAAAGACCTTCGATTAGTTCTTCTTTATTTACTTTTATATTTCCGAAATTTAGTTTTTCCATAATACCACCTATAAATTTTTAATATAGTCTTCAAGCCAATCAGATTCAATATCTTTTGGTAAAAGATTCTTGTGAACTGTGCCTTTTTTAGTTTGTCTATTGTTTCTTGATTTAATGTATTTCTTTACTTCTTTGATTGTACTAAATCCTCTTCTTTGCCAATCAACTGCGATTTTTTCAAAATAGTTATATGAAGGGAAACTTCCTAAATAACCATAGACAAAGACAATTAAGAAATTAACTACTTCTGATGGTAATTCTGTCTTTTCAAGTAATTGTTCGATTATTCTTAATTCAACTGCAGCAGGAGTAACATTAAATAACTCATTAAGAATATCTAAGGGATTACTTGTCTCACATAAATCAATAACTTGATCATTAGTTAAAGCAATATCTTCGACAACTTTTTTAGCTTTTCCTTTTTCTTGAAGTTTAACTGAATTAGTATTATTTTCCAATCTGAACCAGTAAACAGTTCTTTTAGATAGTAAATCTAAGTTAATACTTTTATCTCTACCAACAGCGTCAATAAACGGTTTTTGCATTGAAAATTCATCTAAATTATAAACATATGCTAATCGTGAAATTTTTTCTTTTACACGTGTAGTTATCTTACGGCGATCAACAAAATTTTTAGATAGCCCTTCAAAGAAAATTTCAAAATTAAAATCATTATTGAAAGTAATCTTTGATTTAGAACGATTTATAAAAGTTTCTTCAGTCTCTATTAGCGAAGGAACTGATTCGAATACTTCATCAAAAGTTGATGTAATATTTTTAAACCCTGATTTTTCAATACTGCTTATTCTAAACAGACTAACAATATCATCAAAATTAGCTTTACCAATTTGCGAGAATAAGTAGGCTCCTAAACTTCCATCTTTAATAAATTCTTCAGCAGATAAAGGTGCTTTCAACTCATATAATAGTAGGTCTTCATTTTCGTAAACAACTAATAATCCTATCGCTTCAAGTTTCTTTCTAGTACTAATAAACTTAGCAGGTGAAATATTAATCAAATCAAATAATTTTGAATGATGGTATTCAGGAGTTTTTAAACGTGAACGATCAATTAACGACCAAAGTGTTAGATATAAACTGAATGCTCCACAGCCAATAAGTGGTTGATAAAGTAACGTAACAACGTTACGCTCATCTATATCTATGTTTTGATAAGTTATTAACTTAAATTTATCTAGTTTATCAACCTTCACTTTTGTGTTCCTCCTATGAATCTACTTATCTGTGTAATCCTACTCCTTTAAACTCTAGTTTTTTATCTAAAAAGGTGAATAGGTGTTCAATAATTCTTTGTGGCTTATTAAGCCCTAGTATTTTATATGTTTGAACTTTTACATCAACTGCGGTCTCAAGTACATTTATTTGTAATATTGAGATTATAAAATGAAATTTAGTTGTTTGAATAAAAATCTCCCCATGTTTATCGTCAATACTGTTGACGATAAAATCATTTCTATTAGCGTAATCTATAACAGAGTTTTTAACATTGGTATATCTAGTACGGTAATATCTTGTTTTAAGTATATCTATTTGATGTTTTTCACTTGTTTCAGCAAAGTTAGATAACACTTCTCTTAGGCCCATTATAACACCTCTAACTTTTCTAAGATTTTATTAAATTCTTTTCTAGTTTCTAAAATTGATAAAGAATTATCAATTACATAATCAGCTAAATCAACTTTTCTATTTAAAGGCATTTGCGCACTAATTTTTAATTCAGCGTAATCTTTATCGATTCTTTCTCTTTCCATCAAGCGTTCTTTTTGTTTTTTGAATGTAGTGTAAACTACCATTGTTTTATCAACTAAATCAATAAAATCAGTTTCAAAAAGCAAGGGAACATCTAAGACTAATATTTTTGTTCCTAATTCTTTATGTGTTTGAATTTCTGTTTTAATGATTGATTTAACACGTGGATGAACAATATCGTTAAGCTTTTTTCTTCTTTGAGGATTGCTGAAGACAATCATTGCTAGTTTCTTACGGTTAATATCATTATTAGTTAAAAGAATACTACTTGAGAATGCTGTTACTACCTCTTCATAGCCCTCAGTACCTTTTCGTAACATGTCACGAGCAATTTTATCTGTTTCAACTACCGGTATATCAACACTCTTAAACATTTGTGTAACTGTTGATTTACCTGTCGCAATACCACCTGTTAATCCTACAATTAGTGTCATAGTTTGTCCTCCTAGAAATAGGGTGATTATTCATTTATGCCTTTTAAAAAATTATACCATATCTTGAAGAAAGTAAAAAGAAGAGATTACCCTTCTTTTTAATTATTTTTGACATTTTGGACAATAGTAGGTTCCTCTACCACCGACTCTTGTCTTCTCGATAATAGTATTACATACTGGGCAAGGTTCACCTTGCAAAGTATGGACATTTAATTCATTTTGAAATAATCCAGTTACTCCTAAACTTGATGTGTAGCTTATGATTGTTGTCCCACCTAGTTTAATTGCTTTATTTAAAACAATGATTGAGTTATCAATTATGTTTTGATAATCTTTATCTTTTAGTTTTGAAGCTTTTAATGTTGGATTTAATTTACACCTAAAAAGCACTTCATCAACATAAATATTTCCTAGTCCTACGAAAATGTGTTGATCTAATAAACATGTCTTAACAGCGACTTCTTTTTTATGAAGTTTCCCTTTTAAATAAGCTACTGTCATTAGTGGATCAAAAGGTTCTAATCCGAGTTTGCTTAGTGGTGGAGTTGTATACATTTTATCAATATCTCTTAGATCCATTGTCCCAAATTTACGAACATCATGATATCTTAAAGAAGTTTTATCAGTAAAATTGAAAACGATGTGTTCATGTTTTTCAATTTTGTCTCCTTGGTCCTTAATAAAATACTTACCTTCCATTCTTAAATGTGATATTAAAGCTGTGTCATCAAAAATAAAGATTAGGTATTTTCCTTGTCTTTTAATATCAATGAGTGTTTTACCAACTAACTTGTTAATAAAATCAGTTAATCTTGGCTCTTTGATTATTTTTGTATAATAAACATCAATACCTTTAATTGTTTTATTAAGTATTAAGTTATGTAAAGTACGGCGTACCGTTTCAACTTCTGGTAATTCTGGCATGTTTTATTCCTCCAGTTTATTATAATGAACTCTTTTTGAATTATATCTTATTTTTGTTTCTTTATCATACTGTGGATATCCTAAGGCAATCATTGAAAATGGATGTTTACCACCAGTTATATTTAATACTTCTTCAATATGATTTACTCTTTCATCTAGTGGATATACGCCAATCCAAACACTGCCAATACCTAAGTTTGTTGCTTCAAGTAAAATATTTTGGGTAGCGGCGGCCATATCTTGAACTGCGAAATGTGGTGAAGCCTCAGTTGGAATAATTAAAGGTACTATCGCAATATTAACATTTTTCAACATCCAAGCTGATGTACTAGCTAAAGATAACTTATCAAGTAATTCACGATTATCTACAACAATAAATTCCCATGGTTGTTGATTATGAGCCGATGGTGCTTGCATCGCAGATTTTAGTATTTTATCAATTAACTCTTTTTCAATAACTTTATCAGTAAACTGTCTTACACTTTTTCTTTCTAACAATAAACTCATATTATTCCTCCTTTATTCATCAGGATTTACATGAACAACAACATGACAGATTTTTTCATTATCATATAATGCTTTTGTAACATTTTCAGCAATGTCATGACCCTCAGTTACTGTCTTATTTCCATCAACTCTAATATCTACTAAAGCTTGGTAATATGGACCATAAGCTATCATATCAATATGATCAACATCAATAACGCCATCAATTTGTTGGATTTGTTTTTTATAAACTGAGCAAATTTCTTTACTTACTGATTTTCCTTGCATTGATTTCACTGCATCATAGATAATTAATGCACCTATTCTAACAATGAATATAGCGATGATTATTGAAGCTATTTTATCGCCTTTAAGTAATAAATCAAGACCAATTTGTTCACCAATAATAACACTAATAATACCAAAGAATACAACAATACTACTAAAAACATCAGTTAAAGATTCTTTACCAGAAGCGCTAATAATTTGTGAATCAGTTTCTTTACCTTTTTTAATTAAATATCTAGCTAAGAATAATTTAATAGTAACAACAGCAATTACTACTATTAAACTAATCATACTTGGTACTTTAGCAATATCATCAAAATTAGTTATAACATTTTTAGCTAAGTTATAAGCAATCAAGATAATTGATAGTCCTAAAACAAAGCTTAAAACATATTCAAATTTTCCATGACCAAAAGGATGTTCATCATCAGCTGGCTTTAATGAATGTTTTATTCCTAAGATTACAAACACATCACTCATTAAATCACTAATACTATGAACCCCATCCGCAATAAGTGCATAACTATTAAATAGTAATCCACTTGCAATCTTTAATATTACTAAGAAAATGTTTACGGCAAAGCTTTTTTTCATAATTCCTTGTAAATTCATATTATCAATCCTTACTTGGTTTCATAGAGATTATCACCAAATGATTTATCAACTTTTAATGGTACTAGTAAATCAATACAGTTTTCCATAACATCTTTAACTAATTTGTCCATTAAAGCTAATTCACTTTCATGAACATCAAATATTAATTCATCATGAATTTGTAGTAATAATTTTGATTTTAATTTTCTTTTCTTCATTTCAGCGAAGATCTTAATCATTGCTATTTTAATAATATCAGCTGCACTTCCTTGAATTGGTGCATTCATAGCATTCCTTTTACCAGCTTCTCTTTGCATATAAACGCTACTTTTTAATTCTGGTAAATATCTTCTTCTATTAAGCAAAGTACTAGCATAGCCTAAGTTAGTAGCGTCTTTAACGACTTTATCCATAAATATTTTAATACCAGAGAAGGTATTGTAGTATTTTGTAATAAATCTTTCTGCATCTTTTGGAGAGATGTTAATTTCTTCACTAAGTCCCCAAGCTGATTGTCCGTAAATGATTCCGAAATTAACAGCTTTTGCTTGTCTTCTTTCTAAAGATGAAATCTCATCTTTTTCAAAGATTTGTTGAGCTATTTTTGTATGAATATCTTCATTGTTTTTAAAGGCTTCGATTAGAGTTGTTTCATTTGCCATATGGGCTAATACTCGTAATTCTATTTGTGAATAGTCACTTGCGAGTAACTTGTTCCCGCTTGAGGGGATAAAGACTTTTCTAATTTCTCTGCCTTCTTCATATCTAATTGGTATATTTTGAAGATTTGGTTCCACGCTTGATAGTCGACCTGTCGATGTGAATGCTTGTCGGTAAATTGTATGGATTTTTTCATCACCTAAGATTGAATTTTCAAGTCCTACTATATAAGTTGAATATAGTTTTGATAAAGTTCTAAAAGTCATTACTTTTTCAATGATTGGATGGTGATGTAATAACTTATTTAAAACATCTACATTTGTTGAATAACCTGTTTTTGTTTTTTTAGCAAACGGCAGATTTAATTTATCAAAGAGAATTTCACCCAACTGTTTAGGGCTTGCGATATTAAATTTTACACCAGCTAAAGAATAGATTTCTTCAGTTATTGAATCTAGTTTTATTTTAACATCTTTGTTTAATGATTGAAGTTTCTTGCGATCAACATTAATTCCTGCAAATTCCATATGAGCTAGCACACTAGCTAGTGGTAACTCCATATCGTTTAATAAAAATAGTTGTTTATTAGCAATTAACTCTTTTAATAGTTCTTCTTTTAAGTTTTTAATAGCTACAGCCTTTTTAACAGCGTATTCACTGTATTTTTCTAAGGCTGGAATACTATATTTTACACCTTTTTGATAGACTTCCTCTAAATAAGGAACATCATCATAATCAAAATTAGTAACAATCACTCTGAAGTCTTCTTTAGTGTTATTTGGATTTAATATATAAGCAGCGAGCAATAG
The DNA here is from genome assembly GCA_030636545.1 of Mycoplasmatota bacterium. Classification (GTDB taxonomy): domain Bacteria; phylum Bacillota_I; class Bacilli_A; order Izemoplasmatales; family Izemoplasmataceae; genus JAFGXW01. The sequence continues at coordinate 55 of DAOVWR010000056.1, read as the reverse complement.
ATCAAACTCAACGCCGTTTAAGTGATAGCCATCTTTTAATAAAACTACTTTTATC
>DAOVWR010000146.1 GCA_030636545.1 Mycoplasmatota bacterium | reverse complement strand
CTCATCATTACCAGGAACCTCATCATTACCAGGAACCTCATCATTACCAGGAACCTCATCATTACCAGGAACCTCATCATTACCAGGAACCTCATCATTATTACCAGGATTCTCATCGCTATTACCAGGAACCTCAAGATCTTCTAATGGGTTTAATAAACGATATTGGATATTGTATAACTCTCTAATAGAAATATCTTTTAATTCTTCTAATGTTTGAGTATCATCTAAAGTAATTATCTTTCTTATTAGTAATAGTTTAGCTACTGTGATATGGTTATCTTTAGCAATTTTAGTCAGATTATCAATTTCTTCATCTGTAACATTTGGGTTTCTTTCTTTAATAACTCTGACTAGTTGAGCGTATCTGTTAACTTCGTTTGCTATTTTTGCCTCTAGTTGTGCTTCTAGTCTGTCTCTAACTTCTTCACTTTTTGAATCTACACTTATCAATATGACATTTTCACCATCAGTCTCAACAATGAATCCCCGTTCATAAGCTGTTTCAATAATAATTTCAATTGCTTCATCAAGAGACAATCCTCTAAATTTTATATCACGATCAATAATTTCTTCACCATCATCATTGATTGCGGTAACGTTAATAACATTATCTTCATCATCCAATGTTATTTGTATTGATGGATTAATATCAACTGTAATAGTTGATGCAATTACAGGAGTAGCTGGTGCTGACATAAACACTAAGGTAACAACCATTGCTAGAACGAAGACAGTCGCAAGTGAATATGAAAAACTTTTAAATGAGAAGTAATCACTTAATGATTTTTTAGTTTTAACAGGGATTCTAAATTCACTAGAATTTTTGATTTTACTTAAGATATCAGGTGTACGTTCATCACATGATTCTTTGATTCTAAATTTTAGATCTTGCTTTTCCATCTTTGTCACCTTCTTTCTAGATATAGTTTCTTAGTTTTTTAATTGCTTGATTGTATGTCCAAGTTACTGTGCCAAGCGGTTTATTTAATATTGCTGCTATTTCCCGATGTTTTAAATCTCCAACAACGTGAAGTAAGACAACTTCCTTTTCGGTATCTGATAGTATTTTAAATATTTGGGTAATCAACACTTCATTTTCAGAGGTACTAGCAGTAGATCCAAAGATATATTCTTGATCACTAATATCAATTAACATTTCTCTTTTGCGTCGATTAAATTCGTTTATAGCGAGATTCTTAGCAATCGTTACTAGCCATGATTTAAAGTGTGCTTTACGTTTGTATGTATGGATTTTATTTAATGCTTTCAAATAAGTATCTTGCATAATATCCTCAGATAATTGGTAATCTTTTAGAATAATAAATATTGAATAGTATACGATATTTTTGGTTTGGTAATAAATATCATCAAACACTTCAATATTTCCGTTTTGAAGTTGTTTCACAAGTTCATTTATGTCTTTCTTCACCACCTTAAATCACCTCGCTTTCAAAGACATTTTAACATGGTAAATTATGATAGTAAAGATAATAATTATG
>DAOVWR010000116.1 GCA_030636545.1 Mycoplasmatota bacterium | reverse complement strand
TTGTAACTATGTTTATGGCACTTAGTGTAATGATGATATCATTAGCGTTTTATCCAGTACTAAAGAAAACACATCCTAGTTTAGCATTAGGATATGTAGGGTTAAGATTTATTGAAGGATTCATCTTTATTATTTCTTCGGTAATAATACTTACTTTAGTTACTTTATCAAAAGATTTCACAGACACATCCTTCATTAACAACACCGGACAATTGCTATTAGATATGAGAGATTGGCTAGGGCATGTTGCTCTAGACATGGTAGTATTTAGTGTAGCAGCTGTAATTCTTTATTATATTTTATACAAAACTAGACTAGTTCCAAGATGGCTTTCTATTTGGGGATTAGTAGCAAGTATCATATATATGGCTGCATCATATATGGTTCTATTTGGATTTGAACCTTTATCACCAGCTTATATTGCAATGAATGTACCACTTGCTTTAAATGAATTGGTTCTAGGAATAATATTGATCACAAAAGGTTTTAATAGGACTACAAAATAAGTTGATAAGGTAAAGAGAGGTGTTTTTATGAAAACGATATTAGAAAGTAAAAATTTATGTAAAACGTATTATAGTAATGATGTAGAATTTCATGCATTAAAAAATGTTGATTTAGAAATAAATCAAGGTGAGTTTGTAGCAATAATGGGACAATCTGGCTCAGGTAAATCAACATTACTATATACATTAAGTGGAATGGATGATATTACAGGTGGAGATGTATATATAAGAGAACAAAAAATTAATAACTTAAAAGAAAAAGAAATAACTAAAATCCGTAGAGAAAATATAGGTTTTATTTTCCAAGGGATTAATTTAGTTTCTAATTTAACATTGAAAGAAAATGTTGTAGTACCAGGATATTTAGCTACTAAATCAAAAGATGTAATTGACGAAAGAGCAACAACCTTATTAAATAGGATGGAAATTATGGATCAAGTAGATAAATTACCAACACAAGTATCTGGTGGACAAAAACAAAGAGCAGCAATTGCAAGAGCAATGATTAATAATCCTGATATCTTATTTGCAGATGAACCAACTGGTGCTTTAAACTCAAGTAGTAGTAAAGCTGTTCTTGATCTAATCAAAAGTTTTAACGAAGATGGACAAACAATCATTATGGTAACTCATGATATCAAGTCAGCATCATATGCAAATAGAGTAGTATTCTTAAAAGATGGACGTATTGAAGGTGAACTTGATTTAAAAAGATATCAATCTGATAATCAAGAAAAAGTAATTTTTGACTTTTTGAGTGAAAAGGGTTGGTAATATGAAAACTACATTAATAATGGTTTGGGCAAATATAAAATCTAAGAAACTTCAAAGTATTGCCCTTGGTGCTGTATTTATTGCTGTTAGTATCTTATTCTTTTTGTCAATTAGATTATTTGGAACTGCTGGTACATATGAAGAACTATATACAGAATCTAAAACTAGCCAGAGTTTAATTTATGTTAATGGAGAAGATTCAAAAGATATTATAGTAAATTATTTAGAAAGTAATGAAAACATACTTAATGTAAACGTCTTAGGAAATTATGATGATGTTATAGAAACAAATATAAAGCAAGGGAACGAGTTAATACCTATTCCCGATGCATTTTTTACCGAATATTCAACTGGAGAGTTTGATCAAATCAAAATTATCTATGGTAAATCAGCAACTGAACTGTTAGATAATGAAGTAATATTTAGTTATGGTAAAAGTAAACTTAACAACATAGTAGTAGGTGACATAATAGTTGTTAATACAGAACAAGGAAGAAAAGAAATGATTATTGCTGGAATTGGAGTAGATCTAACATTCAATTTTGATACGATTACATTGAATAGATTTTGGACAACCAAAGCTAACATTGAAAGTTTAGAAAACGGGGAGAAACAATATTCTATTGGTATAAGCTATAAAAGTTATTCAATAAAATTAGAAGAAGAAATACTTGATGAAATAGCTGCTGTGCTTGGAGAAAGAGCAAGTGACACATTAATACTTCCTCACCAATTAATTGTCCAAGCGAATTCTTTCTTTCAAGTAGTTATGGGAGCGATATTTACACTTATTGGAGTTATATTAATTGTTGTTGGATTATTTATTATAAGAAGTATTGTTTACAACAATATAGTTACAGAAAGTAAAAAAATAGCGACACTAAAAAGCACAGGTTTTTCATCAAATAATATCATATCAATGTATTTATTTGAATATGGGTTAATTGCTATTATTAGCATAATAATTGGAATTTTTGGTAGTTTAGTCTTAAGTGATGTTGTCTTAAGTGATTTGAATGATTTATCTAACATGTTCGGGATTTCCAATAATATAAATGTTATTCAAACGGCTTTAGTATTTATTATAATATTACTGATAATTGAACTTACTGTTTACCTAGTAGCAAGAGGTGTTTCTAAAATAAATCCTGCAGTAGCTCTTAGTAGAGGCATGCAAGTAAATGAAACTAAAGCGATTGTTTCATTAATTAAGCATAAAAAGATGCCAATAAGTCTCGTTTTAGCTGTTAAAGATATTTTTTATAATAAGAAGATAATTATAACGTTGATCCTATTTATTATTGCTACAACATTTACGATTGTTACTTTATCATCATCTTCTTATTCACTAAACACGCAAAAAACCAATCTTCAATTATGGTTTGGGTATGATATAGATGCAAAAATTGTTAGTTCGAATCCTTTAGATTTAGAATCACATCAAGAAATTATATCAAAATTAGAAGAGTCAGAATATGTATTAGGAACAGTAACAGTCTTCCTTGATTTAAAAAGTCAAATATATGATGATAACCAAGAAAAATATATAACATCAATAAGTCAAATATTTGTAACAAAAAACACTGATTCTATTAACTTTAGTGTCCTAAATGGTAGGGTTCCAGAAAATGAAAATGAAATTATGATTGCGCATAACTTATTAGTA
>DAOVWR010000099.1 GCA_030636545.1 Mycoplasmatota bacterium | reverse complement strand
GTTTTTTATTATTATTTCATAATATATATATAAATGTATCGTTAATTGATTTTTATTTTCGAATTATCCAAGTTATAATATAAGCAATTACTACTAACGAGGTGAAGTTTATGGAAAAATTTAAATTTGATCAAAAACCAGTTATGAAATTATTATTAGATCCAGATTACGTTCCAATTGTTTTGGCTAATCGGAAGTTTTGTAATGCGGTAAAAAGTACAATTAATCCAGAGTTAGTAAAAATTGCAATTGTTAGAAGCAAAGGACAAATTGCTACTAAATCAACTTACGTATTTAATGAATCTAACAATCAATTAGAAGCTAATTATTTATATATTGAACGTTTAATAAAAACACTAATTTGGCTAAAAGGTGGATATAAAATAATCTTTGGTGGTCCAGAGGAATTAGGGAAGAAATTAAATGCAGCATATCAAACAAATGGCGAAAGAGAATTTGATGCTGATTTTATGTCTAAAATCTATGAACAACCGTTTACTGTTGAAGTAGTAGCTATTAAAGATGTTCCAGAATCTAATGAACAATCTCGCCCTATCGGTAGACATCTAGATGGATACAGAATCGGATTTGATGCTGGTGGAAGTGACCGTAAGGTTAGTGCTGTAGTAAACGGAAAGGCCATTTTTAGTGAAGAAATAGTTTGGTACCCAAAACTTCAGAGTGATCCAACATATCATTATGATGGAATAATGGATTCTATTAAACGTGCCGCAGCTAAAATGCCAAGAGTTGACGCAATTGGTGTTAGTTCAGCCGGTATATTTATTGATAAAAGAATAGCGGCTGCATCACTGTTTTTAATAGTACCTCAAGATAAATTTGATAGCGAAGTAAGAGATATGTATTTCAAAATCCAAAAAGAAATGGGTAATATTCCCATTGAAGTAATTAATGATGGAGACGTAACAGCCTTAGCTGGTGCAATGAGTTTAAATTCAAATAATATCCTAGGAATTGCCATGGGAACAAGCCAAGCAGCTGGATATGTTGATGGATTAGGTAATATTACTGGGTGGCTTAATGAACTTGCTTTTGTCCCAGTAGACTATAATAAAAACTCATTAATTGATGAATGGTCACTAGACTATGGATGTGGAGTTAAATATTTTTCACAAGACTCGGTGATTAAATTAGCAAAAAATGCTAAAATAAAACTAGCTGAAAAATTATCTCCTGCTGATAAATTAAAAGTCGTTCAAGCTTTACTTGAAGCAAAAGACCCACGGGCTGAAGATATTTTTGATACAATCGGTTGTTATTTAGGATATAGTATTGCTTACTATGCAGAGTTTTATGATATCAAACATGTCTTAGTTTTAGGAAGAGTTACTTCTAAATCTGGTGGAAACAGAATCTTAAGAGTAGCTAACCAAATCCTGAAAATAGAATTTAATGATCTATTTCATAAAATAGAATTAACATTACCTGATGAATTAAATAGACGAGTTGGGCAATCAATTGCCGCAGCTAGTCTTCCTAAGTTATAGAAAGAGGTGTTAAGATGAAATTTGTTAACCCAAACGCAGAAGCTTTTGTCCCTGATAAATTAGATTTAAAAGAAGCAATAAAAAGAACAACTCATATGTCAATTGGAGCACATCAAGATGACTTAGAAATTATGGCTACTGATGGTATCCTTAAATGTTACCAAGAAGCGGATAAATGGTTTATGGGTGTTGTAGTAACAAATGGTGCTGGAAGTGCAAGAGAAGGCGCATTTAAGGACTATACTGATGAAGAAATGCAAGCAATCAGAAAGATTGAACAAAGAACTGCGGCAAGTGTTGGAAAATTTGGGGCAGTAATTCAATTAGATTATCCAAGTAAAGAAACTAAAAATCCTAAAAATTACAATATTATTGTTGAACTAGCCAGCTTAATAGAATTAGCTAAACCAGAAATCTTATATACTCATAATTTAGCTGATAAACACGATACTCATTTAGGTGTTGTGACAAAAACTATTCAAGCAATCAGAACACTTAAAAATAAGTATCGACCTAAAAAATTATATGGTTGTGAAGTATGGCGTAATTTAGACTGGCTTAATGATGATGAGAAAGTTATTTTTGATGTTTCAGGGAATCCTGAATTATCGTTAGAACTTATTAATATCTTTCAATCACAAATCGCTGGTGGCAAGCGTTATGATTTAGCTACTATTGGTAGAAGATTTTCAAACGCAACATATTCTTCATCACATACAGTTGATGAATCAGATGCGATTATTTACGCAATGGACTTAACACCGTTAATTTCTGATGATAATCTTGATATAAAAACGTTCATTAATGATCACATAAATCGTTTTAAAGATGAAGTTACTAATAAATTAGATAGTGTATTAGAATAATGAAAATTAAAATGGGTACCTAAAAAGGTAGCCATTTTTATTGAATAATATTTCCTAATTATGAAAAAACAGAGATGATTATAAGTTAGCTCTTTTTATTAAATAATATATATGATAATGTAAAATTGAGATAACTATTATGAGGTGGAGAATATGAAAATAATTACATGTATAAAACAAGTTCCGGCATCATCAAATGTACAGGTAGATCCAGACACCGGAGTATTAATAAGAGACGGGAATAATGTTAAGATGAATCCCTTTGATTTGTATGCCTTAGAAACAGCGTTTCAAATTAATAGTATGGTATCTAACGTTGATATTCACTCAGTTACAATGGGCCCACCAAGCGCAAGAAGCGTCTTAGAAGAAGCGCTATATATGGGAAGTGATGAGGCAACATTAATTAGTGATAGAAGATTTGCGGGAGCTGATGTCCTCGCAACTGCCTATACACTAAGTCAGTTAATTGATCATATCAATGACTATGAATTAATTATTTGTGGTAAACAAACAACTGATGGAGATACTGCTCAAGTAGGTCCAGAAATTGCTGAATTTTTAAGTATTCCTCATGTACCTTATGTAAAAGAAATTATTGAAGTAAAAGATAAATCAATAATCTTAAGAAGCACATATGAAGATTATGATGAAATAGTAGAAGTAAGTTTCCCTTGTTTAATCACTGTTGATAAAGGGTCTAATGTTCCAAGATTACCTTCTTACAAAAGAAGAGTAGCTTTTAAAGATGCAGTTATTAAAACGATATCACTTAAAGATTTAAAAGATAAAAATCCTGAAAATTATGGGCTTAATGGATCTCCAACACAGGTTGATGAAATATTTCCACCAACTAGTAATACAGATTCTATTAAGATTCATGGTACTCCTGAAGAGTTATCAGCTAGTCTTTTAAAGATTCTAAAAGAAAGTAAATACTTGTAGGTGATATGATGAGTTATATAAAAATAAATAATGATTTAATGACAAAAGAAATCGCCGAAGGATTAATTGATATTTGTCCTTTCAATGCCTTTGATTATATTGATTCATATTTATCAATAAATGCTGGTTGTAAAATGTGTAAAATATGCATTAAAAAAGGACCGGTTGATATTTGTGAACTTATTGAATCCAAGAAAGTACTAATAAATAAATCAGAGTACAAAGGTATCACTGTTTATATCGAACAAAGAAACAATATTGCTCACCGTGTATCTTGGGAATTAATTGGCAAAGCAAAAGCATTAGCTTTAAAAACAAACGAGCCAGTCTACGCCGTAGTAGTAGGTAATGATATCTCTAAAATAGTAGCTGAAGCACTTAGTTTTGGAGTAGATAAAGTCTTTGTTTATGAAGATGAAGCCTACAAAGAATTTAATGTTGAAGTATACACTAATGCTCTTAATGATTTTTATCAAAAACATAAAATAAATATCATCTTATTTGGGGGAACAACCCAAGGAAGAAGTTTTGCTCCAAGAGTAGCCGCAAGACTT
>DAOVWR010000051.1 GCA_030636545.1 Mycoplasmatota bacterium | reverse complement strand
ACCATCTTGATTTTTAATGTATAATGCCCCTATAAGGACTAGGATTAAACAAATTACTAAAATAATATTTAATATCTTCATGTGCCACCTCTATGTGTTTTGATTATAGTTATTTTACCAAATAATTACATAATTGTCTATTGTTTCATGAAGTTTTTGTAATTATTTTAATAAAAAAACCAGTTGTACCTTTGGTAGAAAATTATATTCTTGCATAAACAACAATATTATCCCAATATCTGTCTATTGCATAATGGATATTCTCTTGTTAATTTTTAATAAGTATCATATGTGGATAGATAAAAAACTAAATATATTTATCAAAGACAGAGTAACTTTAGGATGTTGAGGACTAGGTGCGTCTTAGCATAGTCTAAGGAAGTCTTAGACTATGTTTTAACATGACTTTGAACAATGAATCATCTTGATGATAAAGCCTAGTATATATTGAATTACAACACTATTTGCCCGAAAATTATTGGCGTTACTGAACTTGCTATATTCTCCACAGATTTACCCGAAACCCCGAAAATTAAGAATAATTAAAAAGATACTTCAGCTATACTCTCATAATAACTTTAAGTTTATGGCGGACTTAAATAAAAAATGTTATTATATTAAGTATCAAAGCAGTAATTGAATTAAATATCATTCAATAAATGATATTTAATTTCATAGTAAATAGGTTATTATAAAGATGGTGATAGATATGAAATATATGAAGATTATAGTTATATTCTTAGTAATATTACTAAGTAGTTGTACAAAGCCCCGTATTCCTGATGAAGTAGATTGTAATATTACTCCTAATCATGAAGACTGTGTTGAAGATATTCTAGACTGCAGTGTTACACCAAACCATGAAGATTGCGTTGAAGAAGTAGTGGACTGCAATGTTACGCCAGACCATGAAGACTGTGTTGAAGAAGTAGTAGACTGCAATGTTACACCAAACCATGAAGACTGTATAGTTGAAGAACCAGTTGTAATTGAAACCTGTGAAGAATTAGGAATGGCAGGTTGTCTTTTTACTTTGGCTGAAGCACTAGAGGACGGATCCTTCACAACTATTAACACTTATGAAATCTTGAATGACGCTGATGCAATATTAGAAGAAAGTGATAATCCTAACATTGTTGTTTTACAAAATGGAAAAGTAGTTAGTATGAAGTATGGAGCTGTCAATTTTAAAACAAAAAGCATCTCTGAAATAACATTGTTAGCTCATATAGGTTTTGATAAACCTACTTATTTAAACGGAAACTACAATGTTGATGGAATATTTTTAGATGCTGATAATATCTTCACAAGAGGAATGATTGCTGGAGTAGAATTTGAACTCTTAACTAGTGAAATAGAATTAATACCTCATATTCAAACACGAAACGGGTATTCATATTATATAAATATAAATAGTGAATTAGTTCATGAAATAACAAACGAAATAATAAATCAATCATATTGGACTATTGGTCCAATTGATCAAGCTCCTGCATATTTAACTCAAGATACAAGATACTATAGTTATGATAATCATTATTTCTATACTGATATAATTACTATGACTGATGACATAAATAATGATACAAGAGAAAATTCAATTAATAGTGAAACACCATATTATAACTATTATCAATATTTATCATTTAGATCTAAAACAAACTATACAGCCGAAGAACTTGATTCATATTTGAATTCAATTGTTTCTAGTTATAGTGCTTTAAGAGATAGTGGACAAGACTTTATAAATGCACAAGATGATGTCTTTATAAATGCAGCATTAGAACTTGCCTTCGCTATTCATGAAAGTGGCTGGGGAACATCAAGAATTGCAACTGATAAGAATAATCTCTTTGGCATAAATGCAGTAGATAGTAGTCCCTACGACTCAGCAATGTCATTTGATAGCGTTGAAGAATGTATTGAATATCACCTAACGTCATTTTTGCAAACAAGATATTTTAATCCCTCATATTCAGTATCATTTGGAACTAACTTAGGAAATAAATATCAAGGGATGAACTATAAATATGCCAGTGATGCTTACTGGGGCGAAAAAATAGCTAAACATTATTATAATCTTGATAAAGCTTTAGGCTTTAAAGATTATAATTCATATAAGATTGTTTTATTAGATCCAGATGCGTTTGGATATTATGGTCCTAATGTTGATGGGATAACGGTATATGATTCTAGTTTATATAATTATCATGGATTAGAAATACCTTTTGTTATGTTAAGAGAAAGAGATGAGTTTTATGTTCTCCAATTACCTCTTGGCTTAAACAATGAATATCAAATGGATATTAGTGAAATAATGAATGTAACTGATGTCTTTTATGTTTTAAAAGAAGATGCAACTCTAATCAATTAATGTTTAAGGGGGTAACTATGAAGAAATTAAGTGTTTTAATTTTATTAATCATTATGATATTTTTAAGTTCTTGCAAAAAGGAACCAGTTATTGAAGATGTTATTTCTTGTACTGATATTCAAATAGAAGTAGATGGTGAATGTATTGATTTAACTGGGCAACAAATACAGTTACGTAATGTACTTGAAAATACTCAAGAAATCACTAACTATGAATTACTTGTAACAATAACTGAGAATGAGATTGAATATGAAATTATGATGATGTTTGATGATAACAAGTCAGCAATTCAAACCTTGAACCAAATAGACTACTATACTGATTACTCTGGTGTATGCGAACATCTAGTGGTTATGAATGAAGTAATAATAATCAGTTCAGCAGATTGCAATATTGATGATACCTATCTATTTTTTAAAAACTTTGATTATACTTGGTTTAGTGTTATCGATGGTAGATACAGCTTAAATCAAGAAAACTATACAGATATAGAAGAATTTTTCTTAGAAACTTTTCCAAGTAGTTCTTTGGAATCTTTTACAATGTCAGCAACTGAAGCTTTTATTGCTGATATGATTCTTGAATTATCAATTGATGATGAAATATATATAATTGAATTAGTTATTTCTTCAATTGATCAAGTAGATCTTGTATTACCGGGAGGTGAGTGAATATTATGATGAAAAAAATATTGAGTATTCTTTTATTCTTCCTAGTAGTAAACTCGCCTAATTTCACACATGTTGAGAGTTTGTTTAGAGTTAACTATTCTGAAAGAACTACTGAATATATTGACGGAGTAAGACACACTAAAATGGTAGCTATGATTAATTACGATGGTACTGAAACAAACCAAACAATTAATTATTTAGGAACCAATATAAGTACTCATAGTGATTTAAATATTGTTGTCGGAGACAACTATATGAATTATGGATGGGGAAGAGGAGATTTAAATACAATTATTAATAATGTTAATGGACGTTATCCTAACTATGGTGTAATAGGTGGCGTAAATGGCGATTTCTATAGTGCTACAGGTTATCCTGTTGAAGCATATGTTCGTAATTTTGAAGTATTATCTCCAGGGCTTGGATACGAAAGAACTGTTATTGGATTTTTAGATAATGGCGAAACAGTATTTGGAAGACCTGAATTTACTGGATATGAGTTACTAGTCTTTAATAGTGATGGAGCATTAAAATTAAATGTACCAATTGAAGGGATAAATATGCTTCCCACATCTGATGAACTTATAACTGTCTATTTTGAAAATATACAAGAATTAATTATTGGTGATTTAAATAAGGTTATCATTAATGCATCAGATATTAAGATAGATGACTGGGGTATGATTTTCTTTGGTAAGGGAGAACTAAACTATCAAACTAACGATGAATTACTTCCACCACTTCAAGGAATGGTAATTGTCGGTAAAGACTTTAATGAAGATGAACTAATTACAGAAACTGATTACGTTGTTGTTCAACAACATATTGGTGGAGAATTTGAGGGAGTAAGATTTGCGATAGGTGCTTGGGAAGAATTAGTAAAAGATGGTGTAGCTACTGAATACTATTCAGAAGGAGCAGGACCGAGTTACCGTCATCCAAGAACAGCGATAGGAATCAAAGAAGATGGCACAGTATTCTTTGTGACAATTGATGGCAGAGATTATATTAATAATTTTCTAGGTGTAACTGCTTACGAGTTAGCGGAAATTATGTTATATTTTGATGCTGTTCAGGCTTATAATCTAGATGGTGGGGGAAGTACTACAATGTCATTAATTAATGACGAAAGTGAATATATTTACCTTAATAATCCCTCTGATGGGGCACCTCGAGCAGTGGCTAATGGATTATTTTTTGTAAAAGGAGAACATCTCCCTGTACTAGATAAAGTTCCATTTCCTGATTTACGTGAGATATTAGAAATTCCAACTAATGTATATATTGATATTGAAGGTAATTTGAATTTTGATGGAGTATTAAATTCAGATTCTTATCTTATTAATATTGATGGAGTTGATTATGATTCTTCTAGTAATCAATACCCTCTTGATGATTTACCAGGGACATACAGTATAATGATTAAAACAAGAGGAGATCAATTAGATTATAAAGATTCAATATATACAGAAGTAATTATCTATACAGTCTATACTGAAAATATGCAGAAATTTATAAATCTATTTAAGGAATATACAAAGTCAGAAACAAGTGATTAACTAGTATATTTGGTACTAATATTACTTATATCTTTATATATTAATGAGTTGAAAGACGTACAATATTGTATGTCTTTTTAGATAGGAATAAAAAATAATTTAAAATAATTTTATTGTATTTAAGGTTATTATCGTATACAATAATGATGTAGTAGATTAAAAATTGTTAGTTAATCACAGAGAAATAGTGATATAATTAGCTATAGATAAAAAGTTGAAAGGAGATTTAATATGATCACTAGAAAAGAGTTATACACAATTAACGAAGTACCTGGTAAGAAAGTTATTGAAGTATTAGGTTATGTTAAAGGATCAACTGTTCAAACTAAAAATGTTGGGAAAGACATTTTAGCTGGTTTTAAAAGTTTAATTGGTGGAGAAATTGCTAGTTATACTGAAATGATGGATGAAGCTAGAATTATCGCAACAGAAAGATTACTAAAAGATGCAGAAGCATTAGGAGCAGATGGAGTAGTTGGATTTAGACTTCAAACTTCAGCTGTAATGGGTGGAGCTGCAGAAATTATCGCATACGGTACTGCTGTAAAATTTGAATAATGCTTTAAAGAGCCACTGTTAGGAGGAATAGTTATGCATGAAATGCAAAAAACCCCAAAGATTATAACAATAATTGGGCTTGTTTTAGAAGGGTTAGCTGCGGTAGCTTGTATTTTATCTGCTTATATTTTCACATTATTAGATAAAATACCCGGATATACTGAAAGCCTTCAAGAGATGCCTGCAGATGATCTTGCAGCTTATGAAACAATTATGAACTTCACATTGGGAATACTGGTTGTTTTCTCAGTAATATTTTCTATTATGTTTGTGATTAATTTAATATTATTCACAAAATTAATGAAAGGCTCTTTTACTGAAGAACAAGCAAAAAAAGTTTATTTGTATCAAGCTATTTGGGGTGGAATAAGTATTTTAATAAATTCTGTCACAGGAATCTTATACTTAATTTCAGGAGTTCAAGGTTATAATGAAAGAGTAGATAGAATTGAAACAAGAGAAGGAATTTAGGTGGGTATATGGTTGAATTACTAGATATGATTCAAAATATTTTACCACTAATAATACCTTTGGTCTTAATTGATTTAGTTTTTAAAGTTTATGCCATTGTCGATATTGTAAATGAAGATAGAAAAGTAAAAGGTGGAAATAAGATTGTTTGGATTTTGGTTTCAGTACTAGTTAATTACGGCTGGGTAATATACTTTATCTTTGGAAAAGATGAATAATGGCTGCGATTAAAACAGTTAACTTAACAAAATCTTATAACAATCAAATAGTTTTAAAAGACTTAAACTTAACTATCAAAAAAGGTGAAGTTTACGGATTTATCGGAAAAAATGGCGCAGGTAAAACAACAACAATTAATTTAATACTATCTTTAATCACAAAAGATAGTGGAGATATATTTATTAATGATTCAGAAGTAAAATATATAGATCAACAATATAAAACGAAAATAGGGTACGTCCCAGACGTTCCTGTTTTTCCTGGATATATGCGAGCTAAAGACTATCTAAAATTCACTTCTGAGATATTTGATATGAAGAAAGAAGAAGTGAATCAAAGAATAGAAGAAGTGTTAGAGTTTGTTGATTTACCAAACTCTAAAAAGAAGATAAGTTCTTATTCAAGAGGAATGAAACAAAGACTCGCAATTGCTCAAGCATTACTTCATGACCCAGAAATACTAATTATGGATGAACCAACAAGTGCCTTAGATCCAATTGGTAGAAACGATGTTATGAATATGATATATAAACTTAAAGGAAGTAAAACAATATTTTATTCAACTCATATTTTAGATGATATTGAAAGAGTGTGCGATAGAATCGGTATTTTAGATGATGGAGTATTACTGTTTGAAAGTAATATGGCGGATATCCAAGAACAGTTTTATAGTAATAATATATATATTGAAACAGAAAATGATCCATCTACTGTCATGAAAAAGATTACATCAAACAACTTAATTAATGATGTAAAGATTGATCATAACGGAATAATATGTAAGTTAAACGGGGATATAGATTCAAATACACTAATTAAGAAATTAATTGAATTAGATGAAAAAATAGTAGAATATAAAAAAGTAAAAACCAGTTTAGAAGATATCTTCATTAAGTTAACTAATGAAAAAGCTTCTTAAATACGATTTCTACTATTTACAAAAAACATCTAAATTCATTATATTCCCTGTATTACTCGTGTTACTTGCAATAATGTCACCATTAACTGCTAGATATTTAAATGAAATACTTGCCTTTACCTTAGAAGGAACGGGTATTGTTATTGATTTAGGAATTCCCACTGTATTTGAGAGTTATTCTCAGTATATTGGAAACCTTTATGAACTATATCTATATGTAATAATCTTTGTTGCTATAGGTATGTTTATTAATGATAAAACAAAAGGATTATTACCACTTATTATAAGTAAACCAATTAGTAGAACAAAATATATCTTATCAAAATTCATCTCACTTAATGTATTAATTCTTATATCACTATTTGTCGGATATTTTGTATTTGATTATTATACATTTTTCTTATTTGATGAAATAGATATGTTAGGAATGTTTTATGTTACATTATTATATTTTGTCTATATTATCTATGTAACATCAATAGCACTATTCTCAGCAACACATACCAAATCATATATTCTCTCAGTAGTGACAACACTAGGTATAATGTTGCTTATTGGAGCGTTAAAACTTTGGCAAGTTGGAATACTTAAATATATTCCTGGTTACCTTATTAATAATATGATTGAGTTACTTATGGATATAGCTGATACAAAAGTTATCATATACAATGTATTACTAACACTAGGAATATCTAGTGTATTCATAATCTTATCAATATTAAAGTTTAGAAAACAAGATATTTAATATTATGTTATAATTGCACAAAGAGGGTGTTACTAATGTACTATCAAGATTACTATATTCATACATATGATGTTGATAAAAATAAATACTTAAAAGTATCTGCGTTATTAAATTATTTTCAAGATGCTATGGTTCATAACGCAGATTCCTTTGGAGCTGGGACAGACTACTATCAAGCAATTGGATTACTTTGGGTATTGGTTGATTATGAGATTGATATCATTAAGTTGCCATATGGCAAAACAACTGTAACTTGTGGTACAATTCCCTATGATTTAAAAAGGTTCTTTGCCTTTAGTAAATGGGAATTAAGAGATTCTAATGGTGAACTTTTAGCGACTGCCAAAGGTAAGTTTGTGTTAATAGATGTATTCACAAAACAAATAGTAAACCCTACTGGAGAAATTGTTTCTGTGTTTAAGCAAATGTTAGAAGATGCTCCAGATAAACCTTTTTCTAAAAATAAGAAACTAGATGGTGATATTCTATATCGAAGTGAAGACACTGTTAAGAGTTCATATATTGACATAAATAATCATATGAATAATGTTTATTATATGATATCAGCGTATAATAATATTCCATATAATTTACTTGAAGATCATTTTATTGAAAATATTAGAATAACTTATAAAAAAGAAAGTTTAATT
>DAOVWR010000060.1 GCA_030636545.1 Mycoplasmatota bacterium | reverse complement strand
TATGACTGATATCTTAACTAAATATACTGAATATACTTTAGAAGAAATTAATGAAGTTAAATATATGGAGCTAGAAATTGAAAAGAAAATGACTATGATTGGTATTAAATCAAGTAAATCTTATGGAATTCAGGTTTCTAGAAAAGAGATTTTTTCAGAATCACAATTTAAATCATTTAAACATTTTGGTGATGCACATTATGTGAAAATAATTTCCTTCGTATTATTTTACACATTGCTAAGATTAGATAAACCTTATTTACTAGAATTAGAAGAAGAAAAAGTTAAGGATATATTATTGAACTCTGAATATTTCTACCGTATTGATCGTGAAATTATTGACATTTATTTAGATAATAATGAAGTGTTTGATACTATCGTTAAAGATCATATGAAAGGG
Source organism: Mycoplasmatota bacterium (assembly GCA_030636545.1). Classification (GTDB taxonomy): domain Bacteria; phylum Bacillota_I; class Bacilli_A; order Izemoplasmatales; family Izemoplasmataceae; genus JAFGXW01. The sequence continues at coordinate 6,765 of DAOVWR010000060.1, read as the reverse complement.
GTGCGATAGTATGAAAGCAATTATTAATCGAGTATTAAATAGTGAGTTTTTAACTTTTAATGAAGTTTTAAGATTAAAAGTAGCTATTGTTACAATCTTTCTATTTATCTTTGTTTTTCTAAGTATCCCATTATCAAATTTTAATAACTTCACATTAGATATAAATATTATTGTGCCTGCGTTATTTGCAATTTCATTGATGCTCACTTTATTGTTTACTGTTTTTAATTTGAATAGATGGGCAATGCATTTTAGTATCTTTACAATAATAGGATTAACATTATATTATGTTTACGGTTCTGATCATTTTTACGGATATATTTTATTCTTTGTTACACTAACAGTTATCATTTTCTATCAAGATATAATTACTTATATATTATATGGTGGTGTAGTAACTGTTGTTGGAGTTTTCTATATTGTTCAAAATGGAATATCAATTGTCGGTGTTAATGCTCCTTCAGCCGGAGTTTCTTCGATGACTTACCAAGTAATATTAATTGGGTTCTATGTTACTTTCTTAGTGCAGTTTATTATTTCAGACAATATTTATGAGAAGATGAATAATGAATGGGTTAGAATGAATAAGGTACTAGAGAAATATCAGGATTTCAGTTTAGAGTTTCTAAAGGAAATCACTGAAGAAAAAGGCGAAGAACTGCTTTACAAAGACGTGAAATTCCAACAAACAATAAGTGAATTATCAATTTTCATTAATGAGTTTTTTGAAGAAAAAGGCGAGAATATTACAGAGTTTGTTGAGTTTTACTTCTTTTTACATGATCAAAATATTGATGATATTATTAATGATAAAGAAATTTCTATGGTAACTAGAAAATACGCTATTGAGTTCCAAAAATATTTAATGAATGAAAGAAGTGAATTAGTTTCAATCTTATTTAATTTCTCAACGATATTTAAAGGTGATTCAGAGTATAATGAAAAAAGATACGAGTATAGTTTAGATAAATTATTCTCTAACAAAATTGATAAATTATTATCTTTAGCAATTTTGTATAAGTATTTAAAAACTGAAATTACACAATATGATAAATGGGGTAAAATTGAAAGAGTTTTAACCCATGAAGAGATAACGGAATTATTTATTTCTAAAGAATTTAGAGAGTTTATATCCTTCGAACAAGTTAATTTTTATTTGGATAATCAAGAGCTTTTTGAGGAATATTTGTAAAATTGTTATCCCCAATTTCTGTGGATAACTTTTACTGTTATACTATGTAAATTAGGCTTTAACTATGATAAAATATATATGCTTTCTAGTGTTTACTAGAAGCTAGTCTAGAGGTGTAAAATATGGGGAAGATATTATCAATTAGTAATCAAAAAGGCGGCGTTGGTAAAACTACTACCAGTGTCAATTTGGCAAGTTCACTTTCTTACTTAGGTAAAAAAGTGTTATTAGTTGATGTTGATCATCAAGCAAATGCGACAACTTATATGGGTATTAATCGTGCCAATCTAATTTATACAGTTGCAGATATTTTTAATGAGACAGCAGATATTAGAGATATCATTAAGAGAGTTGAAAGTGTTAATGTCGACATTATTCCTGCACGTTACGAACTTGGGAATATCGAGAATAATTTGATTTCACACGATAATAAAGATTTTATATTATCAAATGCTCTAGAAGATATTAGAGATGAATACGACTTTATTCTTATTGATTGTCCTCCATCACTTTGAATAGTCACTATAAATGCATTAACTGCATCTGATAGTGTGTTAATTCCTGTTCAATGTGAGTTCTTAGCTTTGGACGGACTTACTCAATTATTGAATACTATTCGTATGATTCAAAATAAACAAAAACATAATCGAAAAACACTAACAATTGAGGGCGTATTACTCACTATGTTAGACACAAGAAGTAATATCGGATATGAAGTAATTAATGAGGTAAAAACGTATTTTAAAGAAAAAGTATTTAAAACAATTATTCCAAGAAATGTAAAATGCTCTGCTGCTCCAAGTTATGGATTACCTGTTACTGAGTTTTCACCAAAATCTAAAGGATCATTAAGTTACCAAAATCTTGCAAGGGAAATGGTGGAACTAAGTGAGTGAAACTAGATTAGGAAGAAAATTCAGTGATTTAATGGCAGAGAACAAAATAGAATTTAAGGATAATGAAGAGATATTAGAAATTGAATTACATTTAATCAAACCGAATCCAGATCAACCAAGAACGTTTTTTGATGAAAAAAAACTTATTGAGTTAGCAAATTCCATAAAAGAGCACGGGATTTTTCAGCCAGTTATTTTAAAACCATCAGGACACGGATATACACTAGTTGCTGGTGAAAGAAGAGTAAAGGCAGCTAAAATGGCTGGGTTATATAAAATACCAGCAATTATTAGAGATTATAATTCTCGATATTTAATCGAGTTAGCAATATTAGAAAATCTTCAACGTGAAGACTTAACACCAATGGAAGAAGCAATAGCTTTTCAAAAAGCTATCTTTAACTTGAAATATACTCATGAAGAATTAGGGAAAAAGATTGGGAAAAGTCGTGTTTATGTTACAAACATTATTGGATTATTAAATTTACCTGCAAGTGTAATTAACGATGTTAATTTGGGAACAATAACAATGGGTCATGCAAGATCATTAAGTAAGTTAAAAGATCAAAAACTGATAATATCTTTAAGAGATAGAATAATAAAAGAGAGTCTAACAGTTCGAGATATCGAAAGAATAATTAGAGGCTTATCGAAAGAAAAAGATCATCCAATTGTTTCAAATGATGATTTGCAAAAGGCAGAAAAAAAATTATTTAATAAAATTGATTCAGGAATTAATTATCGATTTAGAAAGAATAATATTACTTTTACTTTTTCTAGTCCAGAAGAATTAGAACGATTAATTGAGTTCTTAATTAGGGAGGAATAACTTATGACAGGATTAAAAACAATGTTATTTGATTTTTTAGTAGATATTAATGTCTCAGAAGTAATCGCAAATATTACAGTTACAATATTATCTATTGCTGTATGGATTCTTGTAGGAATTATCTTACAATTATCTATCAGGCATTTACTTTATAAAGTGCTAAAATTAAAAAGAAAAGGTGCAAGAGCAATAACGATTGGGAAATTATCTTCTAGTATCAGCAAGTATTTTATCTGGTTTATCATTGGAATGGTGATTTTAGGAGAATTAAATGTTGATGTTACACCATTTATCGCAAGTGCTGGAGTAATAGGACTAGCAATAGGATTTGGTGCACAAGAAATAGTGAAAGACTTTATTAGTGGATTTTTCATTATTTTTGAAGAATCTTTTAATGTTGATGACGTAGTCGAAATTGATGGATTTAAAGGTAATATATTATCTTTAGGACTTAGAACTACAAGAATAATCAACTGGAAAGGTGAAGTAAAGATTATAAATAATGGTAATATTAAGAGTATTATTAATTATTCAAGATCTAAGAGTGTTGCTATAGTAGAATTCGGAGTGGCTTATGATACTGATCTTCTTAAGTTTCAGGAATTAATGGCCGTATTTGTTGAAAATGCATATCTTAAATATGATGAGATAATTGAAACACCAATATTTTCAGGGATTACTGAATTGGCAGACTCAAGTATAAATATGAGATTATTAGCTAAAACAAATTCTCAAAAACATTTTCAAGTTGGAAGAGATATAAGAAGAGATTTAGTTATATATTTAACTGAAAATGAAGTTGAAATTCCTTTCCCACAACTGGTAATTTATAATGAGAAAAATTAATTTAGGAGATATCCTGGTATTGAAAAAAGGTCATCCTTGTGGTGAGAACAAATGGGAAGTTACTAGAATTGGCGCAGATGTTAAACTTAAGTGCTTAGGTTGCGATAGAATAGTAATGATAGATCGTCCCACTTTAAATAAAAGAATAAAAAAAGTAATTAATCTAGACGATTAATTACTTTTTTATTTTGAATGAGAATGAAACACCTTCATCAATGTTCTTAGCTATACACTTAGAATTATACTGTGACAATGTTTGTTGAACAATATAAAGTCCAAGACCTGTACTTCCTTCTAGGCGACTACGAGACTTATCAACCCTGTAAAATGCTTCGAAAAGTTTGTCTAGTTTGTCGTTTTCAATATTTATACCATAATTGATTATTTCAAAATGAATGTAATTATCAATGTTTTTGGTGGTAATTTGAATTTTATTATCCTTTGGAGTATATTTTATTGCGTTTGTAAACAGATTATTAATTATTAACTCCATTTTTAATTGATCCGCAGTTATTATCGAATCTTCAAGATTTAATTCAACTTTAATATTAGAGTTTTTGTAAAGCATTCTTAAAGATTCTTCTGTGTTTTTTATAATTGATGAGAGATTTATTTCTTGCCAATCATCTGAATAATCAGGATTATCTAAATTATAAATTGTAATCATATTATTAATTAATTTATTTGTTCTTTGAACCTCTTTTTGAATTAAGGCCAGTGCGTTAACTCTCTCTTTTTCTGTTTCAAAGATGTTTTTTTCTATAGCTTCTGCTGAAGCCTGGATGACCGCTAGAGGAGTTTTTAACTCATGACTCATTCCGCTTACAAAATCTCTTCTAGTATTTTCATTTTTATTTTCTCTGTCTAAACTAAGAGATAATTGTTTGTTTTGTTCGTTTAGACGTTCCAATGTTGTTTTCAGGTTAATACTTAAGACATTAATATTTTGAGCTAACTCAGAAAATTCATCCTGAGTATTAATTTCAATTATTGGATTATCAAAATTTAAATTAGACATCTCCTTAGTAGCTTTGTTTATAAATACAAGTGGCTTTGAGAATTGCTTTGAATATATAAACGAGAAAATTATCAATAAAAGGAGAATTATAGAAAATACATAGATATTAACTAGTCTAACTGCATCTACTATGTCGTCTATATGACCCATTGGAAATACGCTTATTAATACATATGATTCTCCTTCAATAGTCTTGTTTACTACAAAAACTAAGTTTGATAAATTAGATTCATCATTAGAAGTATAATAATAGAACCCATCTTCAAATTCTGTAAGAGAATCATAGTTATCAGTGAATAAATTTAATATCTCATTTGAGATTATTGGATTTATTGGTTTTTCAAGAACAACATTACTATTTGTAATATTGGAAATCACACCAGATATGGGAATTTTAGAGCTTGTATCTAATCCTGATATTAAATCAGCGTATATCGGATCAATAGTATTCATTCTAGCCCTTATAATCATGCTCCCGTTAAGTCTTAATGGAGATGGCACATAATTACCACTTTCTTCGTGAAAGTAAAGAGACGCAACTATTTCATCGCCTTCTTGATAATCAGTTGAGTGCAAATTAGGAACAAATATTGTATATATTACAGATTCATATTCTACATCAATTTGAATTAAGCTTAATTGAGATATATTTTGAAACTGATTATTAGGTATAAACAAAGAAGTAGTCTGAGTTTGTTGAGAATATTCAACAATTTTATCTTGAATATTTGAAGCTGTTACTGTATCAATAAATACAGATATTTCTTCTTGTGTATTATTTATTGTTCGAGAAGTATAAAAAGTTCTAAAAATTATACCTTGAAATAAGAAAAGGAGAATAAATACAAATAGATATATTAGTATTAAACTAAAAAATAACTTCTTAATAAAACTGTTTTTAATACTAGTCTTCATCATCGAATTTGTATCCTATTCCAAATACTGTTTGGATATATTTTCCAGTCTCTCCCAATTTCTTTCTCAAGACTTTAATATTTGTATCTACAACTCTTTCTTCAACATAAACATCTAAACCCCATACTTCATCTAACATTGTAACTCTATCTATTACGATACCTTTGTTTTTAATTAAGAATGTTAATAAATCAAATTCTGTTTTTGATAAGTGTATTATCTTATCTGAAACTTTAATAACTCTAGCATCTATATTTATGTTTAGATTTCCAATTTCAATAATATTTCTTATACTAGATGTTTTTGAATTTCGATACCTTTTTAGTACTGAATTTGTTTTGGCTACTAATACTGCAGGAGAAAAAGGTTTGGTAACATAGTCATCGATATCCAAATCAAAACCAAATAATTGATCCTTTTCACTATCTAATGCTGTCATCATGATAATTGGGATATCACTATTTTGTCTTATACTTCTTACTACATCCCAACCATTAATGTTCGGCATCATGACATCGCAACATACCACATCAACATTATTCATGCGAAACTTTTCGAGACCTTGAAGCCCATCTGATGCAGTTAACACTTTAAAGTTATTTTTTCTAAAATATGCTGCAATTATATTTTGTAAACTTAATTCATCCTCTATTATTAATATTGTATAAGACATGATATCACCTCTTTATGTATAATATATCATAATAATTTGTATAAATCTCAAATTTTCACAGAACCTTCACATAATTATAATAATAAACTCAATAATTTACGCAAAGAATGCATAAACATCTTTCATTTATGTTACAATAGAAAAAAGAGGTGTGAGCATGAAAAAAATAATAGATGAAATAATAGATTTTAGAGATGCTAGAGGGTGGAAAAACAATGATAAACCTGAGAATCTTGCTAAGTCTATAATTATAGAAGCAGCTGAGTTGTTAGAAAATTATCAATGGGGTGCAGAATATGCGGATATGCAAAACGTAAAAGAAGAAATTGCAGATGTATTAATATACTCAATAGCTTTTGCATATGATCAAGGCTTTGATATTGAAGAAATTATAAG
>DAOVWR010000032.1 GCA_030636545.1 Mycoplasmatota bacterium | reverse complement strand
TGCATCAACCTCAGCATATAACTCATTATGATCTGGCGCCGTTCTAATCCTCGCAAAATCTAACATATGATAATTATAATAGCCATACTTCTCACTAAATGAGGAACGATCATACATCGTTTCAAATAAATATGCATCACTGCGGTAATATTCAATTCTCGTATCAAAATTGTAACTTCCCCATACTATAAATAAAATTACTTGAATTAAAAACACTAATGATATCACACTAAAATCTTTTAGCTTGAAGATATCTCTTTCTTTATTCCTAACAATTAAACAGATAACGCCAATTAAGAGTGGCGTTATTAAATAAGCAACTAGAGGTATTTGAATACTGTATTCCAGTGTCGTACCTTCTCTGAGCCACTTAATACCTTCAAAACTGCTTAGTGAGCTTATTACACCGAAATAATCATAATAAACACTATCGCCGATAATAAAGATTGTAGCTCCCAAAATAATGAGAATATAATAAACTTTTTGGATAATTACTTTTTTCATAAAAAAGCCAAATGCACCAATCCAAAACATCATCAAAACAAGATCAAATACTATTCCAAAATCAAAAACACTAATGTCAGTAGTAACCATTAGTACCATTCTTAATATTAATAAATATCCTAATACATATAAGAAGTTTTTGTATCTTCTTTTTACCATCTTAATCACTCCAGTTAGTCTCAAATAATTATATCATAAATCGCTCTTTTTAAAAACTTATTACTAGATATGTTTTTAAATTATCCAATTCAACTAGTAGTTGCTTGAACTACTTAACTGAGATGATAAAATTAAGTTGTCAAAGGAGGTTAAAATGTTAAATCTTGAATTAATCGGAAATAAAATTACGAAACACAGAAAACTACTGGGATTTACACAAGCAAAGCTTGCGGATACAATATATGTTACCCATCAAGCAGTCTCAAAATGGGAAAACGGAAAAAGTATTCCAAGTATCGAAATATTGATTAGTCTAACCTCACTCTTTGATATTACCATTGATTACTTACTAGACAATACAGAAATTAAAGAGGGCGACTATAAAACACTATTTGCCCAACTTCCAAGAGATACAGTCTTAAATAAATATTTGAATAGTGATTGTGTAAATAGCGATTTAAAAAACATCTTCTATTTACTTGATCCTACTGAAAGAGAATTAGTCATCAATAGAATAATCGCAAATACAATTGATATTAAAATTGAAATACTTTGGCCATATTTGAATAATGAAGAAAGATTATATTTGTTAAGTGTTATTCTATCAAACAAATTGAATTACGATTTAGCACCCATCTACCATCTTCTAAGTAATGAAGAAAGAATCATCTGTTCCAAACAAATTAAAAATGGAACATACAATTATATTTTACATACATCAATATATATAAGGAGTTGATTATTGTGAATAATAAAAATTTATTAGTACCAACTAGAAATACTAGAGGAATTTTAAGTGCCAAGGAGTGTATGTTGGGAATTGATTATCTGTACTATTTTTCAAATAAATTCAAAAATATTAGAAACTAGGAGGAAAACATGAAATATGTTACTATGTTGCCATTCTTAAGTAAAGAGGACTTAAGAGAACTTGCATACAAAGTTATTAATAAAGAAGTAAAAGGTGTAAGATTATTATTGTTATTTCCATTTTTAGATAAAGAAACACTGGATGAAATCGTAATGAAATTAATAGAAGAGAAAAAAGGAATAGATTTACAAAGTGCACTTCCTTTCATCTCAAAAGAAACAGTTGGAAAGATCTATAAAGCAATTGAAGAAAATGAATTAGAAGGAATTAGAAAAGAAGCATTATTACCATTCTTACATCATAATCAGATTAAAGAAATGTTTGAAGATCTTATCAAACAAGCTGAAAACGAAGTTAAAGAAGCGGTAGATGAAGAAACAGACAAATAGGTAAGACATCAAAAAAAGCAGAAGAAATTTCTTCTGCTTTTGTATATCTAAATAAAGATACTAAATATTAATCTAACTATTAAAGCGACTAAATAAGCTACCATAAATGGGTATACCATACTAAATAGTGTCCATTTCTTACTCCCTGTTTCACTCTTTATTGTAGCTACAGTTGAAATACAAGGAATATACAAACTAGCAAACACGATATAAGTAAGTGCTGATAAAGTTGTAAATCCTGAAGCAATATCACCTACATATAAAATATTTAAGCTTGATACTACTACCTCTTTAGCTAAAAATCCACTAATTAAACTACTTGTTGCTTGCCAATCTCCAAATCCTAAGGGAATAAAGACTGGAGAAATAAATCCCGCAATATTACTTAAAAAACTATCTTCTGGATTAATATTAATTCCAGATATTCCGATATTACTTAAGAGCCATAAGATGATTGATCCTAGTAAAATATAAGTTCCGGCTTTTTTAATAAACCGTTTTGCTTTTTCTAATGCTTGATAAGTTATTGTTCTTAGTTGTGGCATTCTGTAAGGTGGCACTTCAAGTAAAAATTTACTTCCTCCACCCTTAAAGAACGATAAACTAAATATTTTCGCACTTGCTAAAGTTACAATAATTCCTAACAAATAGATTCCTAACATAATAACTGCTCGGTACCTATCAAAGAACAAACTAATAAATATTACATAGATTGGTAGTCGAGCACTACATGATATAAAAGGAATAGTAAGAATCGTTAACATTCTTTCTTTTTTATCAATAATTGTTCTTGTAGCCATAATTGCTGGGACTGTACAGCCAAGTCCAGTAATCATTGGTACTATACTTTTTCCATTAAACCCAAACTTACTTAAGAAACGATCCATCACAATAGCAACACGTGCCATATAGCCAGTCCCTTCAAGTAAGGCGAGCATAAAGAATAAGACAACAATCTGTGGCAAGAAAATAAGTATGCCCCCTACTCCAGCCATTATTCCATCAATTATTAATCCATATGCAAACCCTGTGACGCCTAAAAACTCAAGTAATATTCCTAAATTATAGACTAGTATTTGTTCCCAAATAAATTCAAAATAAGTGGTCAACAATGCTCCAACACCTAAAAACTTTCCAAAACTAATTTGGTAAACAGCAAGCATAATTGCAAAGAATATTGGAATACCCCAGCCAGGATGAGTTAATATTCTATCAATTTTTTGATTAAAATATTTTGAATGCTCTTTATCTTCTACCTGAATTAAGCAGTCATCTACTACATCATTAATAAATTCTCTTCTAGTATTGAAGATAGCTCCTTTTAATGATAGGGCTACTTCATCTTTGATTATTCTTTCTTCTACTTCTTTAACAACTTCTCTAATTTTTTCTTCTTTGACAATATCGATAAACTTGTAGATTCCTTCATTACCCTCAAGTATTTGAAGAGCAAGCCATTTCTTTTTAACTTTAAGTGAGTCATATCTTAATAAATCATGAATTCTTTGTAATCCCCATTTTATATGTGGATGATAATCAAGTTCAATTGATTTATATACTCTTAAATTCTTTAGTTTTTCACTAATATTAATTCGATCTTCATTATTTCTTTCTCTAGCACTAACGCAGATTGAGTTTGATTTTAATCTTTTAGATATTTTATCAATATCAATTACGTAACCATTACTTCTTAAAGCGTCTCGCAAATTAAAAACAAGCAAAGTAGGAACACCTAGTTCTAACAATTGCAAAGTTAAATGAAGATTTCTTCTTAAATGTGTTGAATCAATAATATTAACAATCCCACTATATGATTCATTTAACAGTGAATATGTAACTATTCCTTCATCTTCGCTAGATGGAGAAACATTATATGTCCCTGGTAAATCAACCAAGTTAGCACCTTCATAGTGTTTAATATGATGAACTCTTTTTTCAACAGTTACACCACTATAGTTACCAACATGTACATGAGAAAGTGTCATAAAATTAAAGAAAGTACTCTTCCCAACATTAGGGTTTCCAGCAAGTAAATAAATCATTTTCTCACCTCAATGTTTACAGCATCTTCTTTTCTTAAACAAATTTCGATATCGTCAACTTCAATTAAATAAAGATTACTATACGCTAATTTGTTTAGAAGAGTAACCTTTGCACTCTCATATATCCCCAGATCCATAAGACGTTCCATAAATCGTTTATCTGTGTTCTTTAACGAGACAATTTGGGCAATGTCTTCCCTTTTCAAATCAGTGATATTCATTTGCATCACTCCTACTTATGAATTATATACTAATATTATAACTCATATCAACAAAATTGTAATTTTTCTAAATAGTCTTACAAAAAAGAAAAAACCAGAATTATCTGGTTCTACTTAATGAGTTTATAAAACATGCTTCGTCTTTACGACATGTATCCTTTTCATAATGATCACATACTCCTTCAACCACTAACTGCAACTTAGAGATTGTGAAGTTCTTAAATATTGGATTATGTTTTATCAGATCGAATATTTTACTATCGTTAATTTCAATAATATTATTATTTACTCGACAAGTTACATGAATATGTGAATCTGCGCTATGACTCTTTTCATCAATTGTTAAATCATAGTGCTTTTTTCCATTAATAAAAATTTGAGCTACGATTTTATGCTCAAGTAAAAAATCAATATTATTATAAACAGTACCTAAATTATTGAATCCTCTTTTTTTAAGTTCTGTATAAACATCTTGAATAGTTAAATGTTTTCCTTCTAGTACATCTATAATGGCTCTTCTTTGCCTAGTAATTCGGATATTTTGTTTTCTTAATTCCGAAAAGACTTTTTCTCTTTCATCCATAAATATCACCCACCTTATATTAACATTTTTCTAAATAAAAGAAAACTTATATACTCATAATACCAAAAAAAGAAAACCCAGAGAGGTTTTTCTTCTTATTTTAGTTTTTCTTTCATTTTTTCAACTACATATGATGGTACAAATTTGTTTAAATCACCTTTAAATAATCCAATTTCTTTTACAAGAGCACTACTTAAGAAAGAATACTTATTATCTGTCATAAAATAGATGCTATCAATTTCATTATCTAATACACGGTTAGCATGTGTTAACTGGAACTCATATTCAAAATCAGTAACGGCTCTTAATCCCCGAATCATATGAGTAGCTCCAAGTTTTTTTGTTTCATCAACAGTTAAGTCATTCGCAACAACTACTTCTAATCTATCTAAATAATCTTTCATTGTTACTTCAACCATATTTTTGCGTTCTTCTGCGCTAAAAAGCGCATGTTTTGTAGGATGAACATTGATTAAGATAATTAATTTATCAAATACTTTTAAAGCTCTAACAGCAATATCTATATGTCCAAATGTGATTGGATCAAAACTACCAGGATAAACAGCTACTTTCATTTATATTCCCCATTTCATCAAGGATATTTTTGTTACGCCAATAATCTTTTGTTTATATTCTATTATACCATTATTTGTCTCTTTAATGGAATTGTTTTTTTTGTATAGACAGACAATTACACCATTGTCTTTTAAGATTTTTCTTTCACCAATGATTGCTATTATTTTATTTATTTCTTCCATGTCATATGGTGGATCGAGAAAAATAATATCAAATTTACTAGTTGTTTTATAGATATAATCTAGATAACTACTATTAACAACTTCACTCTCATCTTCTAATCTTAAAGAGGTAACATTATGTTTGATAGTCTTTATTGCCTTATAATTATTATCAACAAATGTCGCCTTATTAGCGCCTCTACTAAGCGCTTCAATTCCGAGTGCTCCACTACCTGCAAACAAATCAAGAACTATTTCATTAGAGAAATAAGGACCAATACTATTGAAAATACTTTCTTTGACTCTGTCTTTTATTTCTCTAGTTGAAGTTGCATCAACTTCAACTAATAATCTGCTACGGTGAAAACCCGCTATTACTCTCATCTTTTTAACCTCCTAAGGAGAAAAAGGCCAAACGGCCTTTTTTATTATTGATAAGTTATTTTTTCTACTGCTTCTCGATCTAATTTTTCAACTAATAAAGTTACTAATTTAACCATTGCATCATAATCACTTTTATGAACAATTGATGTATGTGAATGTAAATACCTAACAGGTAAGCATAACGCTATTGAAGGCGCTCCACTAGCTGTCATATGAATTGATCCACCATCAGTTCCACCACGTTCTAAGAACGTTAATTGATAAGGTATTTTTGCTTCTTCACAAACGTTAACTACAAAGTCTCTTAACCCTTTGTGTCCGACCATTGAACTATCTTTAAACATGATCCCAACACCCTTGCCAAGAACTGTATTTTTACTTCCACCAGGGAAATCATAAGCAATTGTTGTGTCTAATGCGATTCCAATATCCGGTTGAATTTTATAAGCACTTGTTTTCGCTCCACGAAGTCCAACTTCTTCTTGAACAGTTCCAACACCATAATAGATGTTTTCGTGTTTTCTGTTTTGGATACTTCTTAAAACATCGATAGTTGCAGCACAACCAACTCTATTATCCCAAGCTTTACCTAAATAATATTTTCGATTACTTAATTTTTGGAATTCGATATATGGTGTAATCATATCACCAGGTTTAATTCCAAGCGCAACTGCTTCTTCTTTATTTTCAACACCTAAATCAAGATACATTTTATCCATTTCAACTGGAACTTTTCTTTCTTCAGGAGTTAAGATGTGTGGTGCTTTAGCTCCAATTACGGCTCTAATTTCTTTTCCTTCGTTAGTTGTGATAGTCATTTGTTGAGCAAGCATAACTTGACTCCACCAACCACCAGTAGGTGTAAATTTGACATAACCTTCTTTAGTAATTGTTGTTACCATAAATCCTACTTCATCCATATGTCCGGCAACCATAATTTTTGGTCCATCGGGATTTCCGATTTTTTCGACAATGATACTACCTAAGTTATCGTAAGTAACACTTCCTAAATCTTTCATTTTTCTTGTCATGTATTTCCTAACTTGTCCTTCATTGCCAGGAATTGCATTAAGCATTGATAATTCTTTTAAAATACCCATATTTTCCTCCTTAGATTATAATATACTAAATAATTATATCACACTAAATTAAATAATAATATTCTTCTAAATAAAAATCTCTAAATAATTAAATTATCTAGAGATTAACTTTAAAATTTTTCTTCAATTTTATTAACTTGATTTTCAATGAAACGGTCCAATATTTGCAGGAACATTTCTGCTTCACCCATTGTAATACCATCTACTAAATCACTAATACATGCTTTTTCGATTACTGAAACCTCATTACAAAGTTTTTCGCTACCTTTACTGATATAGATGTTTTGAATACGTTTATCTTTTTCATTCTTTACTCTACTTATATAGTTGTTTCTTTGTAAACGTGAAAGAACTCCCGATAAAGTAGCTTTATCAGTATCCATTTGCATTAATATTTCTTTCGCAGTTATCCCAGGTTCTTGATTAATAACTCTTAAAACCATTAGTTGAGAATAAGTAATATTTAGGCGTTCTAAGTGTTTTGACATTAATCGTTTATATAACATACTACTTTTATTTAATTTATAACACATTTCCTTAACCATATGTCTGCCCCCTATTTAATTAGTGTACAAAATAATTATACATTTTTTACCGTTTTTGTCAAAGAATATTATATAATAAGAGTGACTAATACGAACGAGGTGAACCGATTTGAATTATTTGAATGAAAGCTTAGAACACATCCCTGCTAGAGATTTATTTAAAAAAATAAAACAAGAGAAACTAATTATTATTGATATTAGAGAGCCACATGAGCTTCTTGAATCATCTATCCCTAGTGCTGTAAATATCCCGATGTATTCACTTCTCAAGAATATTAATTCTCTTTTACGAAAAGATAAGACATATTATATTCTTTGTCATACCGGTCAAAGAAGTTACTACGTTACAAAAGTATTATTGGACTTTGGCTATAAAGCTATCAATGTCTTTGGTGGTATAGCTTTAATGCCTGAATACTATCATGACTAAATCATAATAATCAATCTTGAATTCTATCAGTCAATAGATATTACAGGTTACTACATTGCTTCTAAAGTGCTCTAAACAGAAAAAAGCCAATCAAAAATGATTGGCTTTTGTATTACTATTTGATTTAGTACTATTAACTAACTATTTGATCCTGAACAGGTTCTTCTTTCTCAACGATTGGAACTTGTTTATCAACAACAGTTTCTTCGTCTTGAACAACATCAGGCATTGAAAGAGTCTTTTGGTAACGATAAAGTTTATATCCTTTAAACCCATCAAAAGATAAATATCCCCCAGCTACAACACTAAAGAATAAAATTATCCAAACAAGTACTGCCGGAGTAAAGTTACCACTAGTGATAATATAACTACCAATTACTAATGCTAGTATATGGAAAAGATATAATGGAAAATCACTTTTCTCAGCATCGATTGAAACACTATAGAAATGAATTGATCCACGCATTACAAAATAGATTCCTAGTAAATATCCAAATACTGCACCAAGTCCTGTAGGAGTTAATAGTGTAATTAAGATCATTGCAAGTCCTATTGCAATATCAATTGTAATTTCCATGATATTCATCGTTTTTACTAGATCATTCTTTTGTGTTTTAACAAAAGGTACTAATCTAACAACTGAATAAACGATAATTGCTGCCCCAATAAACGGAATAACAATGCCTTCTGCCACTAAAGGTTTAATTCCCATAAAGACAGCTAAACCAATCATTAATGCAGCTCCAATAAGTTTTACTATCCATCCATAATTTTTAAATGCTTTCATAAAAGCCTCCTATCTTTTTCTTATATACCGTCTTCTTCTACTTACTTTGTTTTGCAAAAGAAGTTTATAACCTTATATTCAAGATAATATGCTAATACTCCAACTATCTCCATCCATAATATATAAAGAGGAATTCCTCCAAACTTAGCAATCACTGGGAACTTATCAATTTTAGCTGGATCTAGAAATACAAACATAAAATCAGTTCCTATGTAATAATTTAAGATTAACATAAAGACCATTATTCCCTGTAAAATCAAAAATGAATAGATAGTTTCTATTTTGGTAGGAACATAGTTATACACTGCAACAAAATAAATCGGTGTTAAAATTAATATTCCATGAGCAATCTCATATTGATAATAACGATAATAACTTGAATCGTATCCTATTACTGGAAAAAGCAAACTTATTAGTCCCCCGAGTATTCCTGTGAACAATACAAAATTGAAAATTGTTTTATTTTTCGTGAATAACAATACAATAGCTAAAAACATACTTATACTACAAAGTTGAAATGGCAAAATTATCGTATCAAAGCCATAAAGTGCAAATCTAAGTAGATAATGACTTAGATAAATGATTGTAAAAACAATTCCAACAGCAATTCTAAATTTCTTATCTAACGTCTCGTTACTAATAAATTTATCTTTATATTTAAATAACAGCACAGCTATTAAAATAATAATAGCAATTGGTAGAAATTTTTCTACTGTTGTTAACTTAATAAAAATATCCGTTCGATAAGGACTTTGGTAATTAAAAAACTCTGCCAAATTCATCACCTCATAAATATTTTACCACTTCTTGAGGTGTTTTTTGATAAAAAAATATATAAAAATCCTAAATAGTTGGAAACCACCCAATGCAGAACCTCTGTTCTACCACAGCGGTAGCCTCTTACTTAATCGTTAGGAGTCCCTAAAAAATAAGGCATTCACACAAATCAAGTCTTGGCCCCTATTAAAATATGTTGGGGTCGCGTGTGAGTGATTTCCAACTATCTAGGATATCTTAATTATACAATATAGGATTTTTTGTGTCAATAAATTCCTAAATTAAAAAGAAGAGCACTATCTCTTCTTTTTCGGCCTAGTTACTGACTTATCAGTTTTAATAGAGACCTGAATAGTCGTAATATTTAAGAAAATAATGATCGGATAAGACGCATAGAAATACATTGGCTGGAGCATCTCATTTACAAATGTAGTTACATATATATAGATCAATGCTAACTATCTAAAATCGGATTGACTCATTAAAATTAGTTTTGTCTTTTTAAAGAATTAACAACCAAATCCCAGTAGCCCTAAAGTTGATGTTTGATCTATTATAATTATATAATAACTGCAAATATATCCACATAGATAGTTGTAATCCTCACATCATCAAAAATCATCTACTCTATTGCATCATATTAATTTGCATTAAAAAAAGCAGTAAACTGCTTATTTTAATGCTTCAACTAATTCTGCTTTTTTAAGTGTAGTATATCCTTTAAGTCCTTTTTCTTTAGCTAAAGCTTTTAATTCTGCAACTTTTAATGTTGATAAATCTACTGCTTTCACAGTTTCTTTTACAACAGGTGCTTCTTCTTTAACTACTTTCTTAACAAGAGCTTTTTTAACTACTTCTTTTTTAACTGGTGTTACTTTTTTTGGTGCAGCTTTAACAACTTTTTTTGGGGTAGGTGCTGCTTCTCCAGAGATTCCTCTTTTAGCAGCAGCAACGATTTGTGTAAATCCTTCTGCATCGTTTACTGCGATATCTGCTAACATTTTACGGTTGATTTCAATACCAGCTAAGTTTAATCCATTAACTAATCTTGAATAAGACATTCCGTTTAATCTTGCAGCTGCATTAATTCTAGTGATCCATAATTTTCTGAAATTACTTTTTCTTTTCTTACGATCTCTATATGCATAAGCTAATGAATGCATTACTTGTTCATTGGCTGTTTTGTATATTAAGTGTTTTGCTCCATAATAACCTTTTGCTAATTTTAATATTTTTTTACGTCTTTTTCTAGCGACTGTTCCGCCTTTTACTCTTGGCATTTTTGTTTCCTCCTAATTATTTAATATTTGCGATTTGTTGCTTAATTCTTTTGTTGTCACTTGGTGAAACAAATGAACCGCTTTTATGACGTCTTTTTGACGCTTTTGATTTTGCACTTAACAAGTGCCCTTTATTAGCGCTAGATACTTTTAACTTACCTGTTGCTGTTCTTTTAACTCTTTTTTGAGTACCTGAATGAGTTTTCATTTTTGGCATTTTATTCACTCCTTATTCTTATTTATCTTTTTTTGGTGTTAATAACATAAACATATTTCGACCATCTTGTACTGGTTTACTTTCGATTGTTGCAATATCTTCACATTGTTTTGCATAATCCATCATGACTTGTCTTCCTCGACTAGTATAAGCCATCTCACGACCTCTAAAACGAATAGAGATTTTTAATTTGTCGCCATTATCTAGAAATTTACGACCATTCTTTAATTTTGTATTAAAGTCACCGATATCAATTTTTGGAGACAAACGGATTTCCTTCAGTGAAACAGTTTTTTGATGTTTTTTAGCTTCTCTAAGTTTTCGTTGTTGTTCATATCTAAATTTGTTATAATCCATAAATTTAGCTACTGGTGGTTTTGCTGAAGGGGCAACAAGAACTAAATCTAAATCTTTGTCCCAAGCCATGTTAAGAGCCTCTCTTGTATTAACAACTCCTAGTTTTTCACCTGTATCTGTTATAACCATAACTTCTCTAGCTCGAATTTCTTCGTTAACTAAACCTGCATCTTTACGCTTCGCTGGCATTTGTTGACTGTATCTGTTTGAAATAATATACACCTCCAAAATTAATATGTTAATGAAAAGAAATTAAAAAGTGTGAGTACATATTCGTACCCACACTAAAATTTTTATTTTAG
>DAOVWR010000082.1 GCA_030636545.1 Mycoplasmatota bacterium | reverse complement strand
TATAGAAATTAATAAATCCTATTCCAAATGACATGATTAAAACAGTTAGTAAGAATGTTCCTGATATTCTAATATCAATTACTCTTGTCACTAATAAATAGACAAAGATAATTGCCAATAAAATAACTGATGTTGTCCCAATAGCTAAAGCATCATAGTTACCAATAAATAGTTCAGTCATATTAGTAATATTAAATGTTTCACCATTTAATGCTCTCTTTAAGAGTTTTAATGGTGTATCTCCAACACCAAGTTGAGCGGAGAACGAAATATTCGCAAACAATACTCCGATAAGTGCAGGGTTAAAGATATAGTATCCATATCCACCAAAGACTAATTTACCTGCATATACACCAACAACAACAGCTAATACTAAAACATAAATAGGTGTAACAGTTGGTAATAATAAAGCAATAATAAGTCCGGTATTTATAGGATCTACAAAGCCTTTATATGAATCGAATTTCTTTGTACTACCTTCACTTAATGAATAAAATAATTCAATTACAACTGATGTAAATGCACCTACTGCTAGCATTAAGAAAACTTTAAATGATTGATCTAATGCTGTGTATGTTGCTTCACCAGCTAAAAATTCTGGGACAGATGTAAATGCTTTTAAAACTACTGCGGCAATCGCAATAATAATTAAAGCGAAATGCAAGTTCATCGATCTTTTATAAGTTCTTTGTGAATTCCTAACGATAGGCGGTTTCTTAGTTATAAATTCCATTTATCTCACCCCTATCCGACACGACGTTTAGCACGTCGTACCCATTCTAATACATTTATCTTTGAAGGGCAGGCATAAGTACAAAGTCCACATTCAACACATAAATGAGTATCTAAATCGACAATTCTTGAATTCACTGATCGCAACTCTGCATCCATAATATTTTGTGGTAAGATACCTGCTGGGCAAATATCATTACAATCTCCACATTTAATACAAACATCTTCTTCTATTTCTCGGTATTCAGAAACGTTAACTGCGTCAACACTCTGGGTAATAACAAAATCATCTGTGTTTAATTGAATACCTGTTAGAAATGATCCCACATTTAAATTCATTTTATCGATTTCTTGGTATCCTTCTAAGTCTTCAACTAATTCAGAAAACAATGTTCCGACTCTAACATTATAAACAGCGTTAACTTTTAAAGCGTCGCCAGTAATAGCAACATGTCTATTTGTAACTGGTATTCCTTGTCTGATAGCGTTATGCACCATTAAAGCAGCATGAATAGATGTGTAAAGAACACCATCATCTAATAAGTTATTACTTAGTTTATGGTTAACTAATTTTTGGATTACTTTATAGTCCCAACCTTTAATCTTTTTAACATTAACTGAGACTAATTCAATATTTTTATCAACGATTGCTTTACCTAATGATTCTAATACTTCAGCTGGCATATATTTATCAACTATTACAGTCATTGACTCAGCATCAGATCCAATTCCTAATAAACTAATTCCATCTGCAAAAGCTTCTGCGTTACTAATTAACTCTTCACAGTCTTGGGAAATAAAAGGTTCATTTGGAAAAATTGCGTTAATAACAATATGTTTAATTGTGGCATTAAAGATAATATCTGTGTGTAGTCCATCAACTGTAATTTTTTGAATTCCTAATCTTTTTAATACTCTTCTAACTTGCGCTGTTGAAATATTATCAGAATAGGTAGTTACATTGTGAACAAAGTTTCTATCTTGAGGAACTGCAAATTTATCTTTGAAACTCAATAGTTCTACTGTTTCATCAAGTAAATCATTTTCGATAATGATATGATCAACAGTTTTACCATAACGATCAACCTTATCAATAAATCCAACTACAGTACCACTAACTGTAGATAAGATAGGTGTTTTAATTTTGCCATTGAATTTTTCAGCAACTATTTGCCCTATTAAAATTTTATCTCCTTCTTCAACATGAACATTAGCGATTTTTGAATCAATGTCAGTTAAAGGAATATAAACTTTTTTCGGTTTTAAATATTCTCGATATTCAGTTATCATAGTTTCACCTTCTTATTCATTCCGATACTCTTTTTGAGTAAAGTGTGTATGACAGTATTTATGAGCTTCTTCACTATTAGGTTTTACTAAGAATTCTTCATAAGCTTTTAATACTGACGGATTTTCATGTGATTTTCTTAGTGGTAGATCTTGACTATCTTGATTATATAATGCATTTGATCTTAATTTAACAACTTCATGCATTGGCATATCTCTAACTATTGGCATTCCGCCTCCATTAACACATCCGCCAGGACATGCCATGAATTCCACAAAATGATATTTCTTTTTACCAGATTTAATTCTCGTAAACATTTCTTTTATTGCGGCTCCACCATGGACTACAGCAACATTTAATTTATGTCCACCAATGGTAATTGTAGTTTCTTTAATAACCCCTTTAGTTGCTTTGAATTCAGCACCTCTTAAAACTTTAAAATCAAATTTTTCGAGTGGTTTCTTATCTAGGATTTCACTTACAGTTCTAAGTGCACCCTCAGTTACTCCTCCACTAGCGCCAAATATTGCGCCAGCTCCAGTAAACTTAGCTAAAGGACTAACTGGGACATAATCATCTAAGCGTTTGAAGTCAATTCCTTGACGTTTAATCATTTTCGATAACCCTCTTACAGTAATTACCGCATCAACATCTCTGATGTCATCTACCTCATGTCCTTCGCAATCAATTTCATATTTTTTCGCAGTACAAGGCATAATTGAAACAACATAAACATCTTTTGGTTTTTTATTTAAATATTTAGGAGCGTAATAATGTTTTATTAAAGCTCCTTGAGCAATATGGGGAGACTTAGTTGTTGAAAGATTTTCTAAGTACTCTGGTTCATATAACTCTGCGTATCTTACCCAAGCCGGGCAACACGAAGTGAAAAGAGGTAATGTTCCACCATTTTGAATTCTATTTATTAGTTCAGTTCCTTCTTCAAGCACAGTTAAATCTGCGCCCCAAGCAACGTCAGTAATAATATCGAATCCTAGTAGTTTTAATGCTCTAAACATTTTACCTTCAGTTTCTTTTATTGGTGTTCCTATATCATATCCAAAATCTTCACCAATTGCTGTTTTCACAGATGGTGCAACTTGAACAATTACTAATTTATTTGGATCTTGAATCATTTCATTCACACGACCAATATGATCAGTTTCAAATAATGTACCTGTTGGACAAACTTTAACACATTGCCCGCAAAAGATACATCCTGTTTGATCAAAATTTAATCCGATAGTTGGTGAAACAAAAGGATTCATCCCATCATCATCTCTAAATTTTAAAACATTAGCTGTGACTACTTCACTACATACTGCAACACATCGTTTACATAAAATACATTTTGATTGATCCATTGAAATACCAGATCCTTCAATCAAATCAGTTCCCCGAGCTATTCCAGGACCAAATTCTTCAAAGAGAATATGATATTCTTTTAAGATGTCATAAAACTCACACATACCATCTTTTGGACATCTCCAACAATCAAAACGATGTCTTGAAGCTAGAAGCTGTAATGTTTTAGATCTTGAGTCTATTACTTTTTTTGAATCAGTTTCAATTACCATACCGTTTTTAACTTCAGTATTGCATGCTGAAACTAAGTCTTGTTCACCCTTTACCTCAACTACACAAGTTCGACAAAATCCAATTTCATTTATTTCTTCAAGAAAACATAAAGTTGGAATTCTAATTCCAAGATTAGTTGCAGCATTAAGGATGGTTGTACCATTTTTAACTTTTACTACGGTACCATTAATTGTAATTTTCGCCATAGTATCCTCCTTAGTATTTCTTTACGGGTTTATAAAGAGTATGATAGTTGTTTTCAAGTACTACTTCCATATTCTTCCCAATGTCTAACCCGACACTGCACCTACTGGCTCTTAGGTTATAAGTTATTTGTTCTAGCTCGCTTAAAGTATCAAGCGTAGCGGTCCCATCAACATATTTATCTAATAATCTTTCTAGTCTAACGACACCATCACGACATGGTGTACACTTCCCACAAATCTCTGGGTGTTGAGATTCTAGATATGTTTTGATGTTCTTTACTAAATCCATTTCATTAAGTTTTGTATCTGCGTCAAGGATCCAATTCTCGAATAGATTAATAACATCACGAGACTCTATTGTCATTGCGCTCACCTCATTTCGTAAAATTAAAATATCACTGTTATAATTATAACAAAAACACTTTGAAAAATAAACAATTATTTGATAAATAATATATAATTATAATTAGTAATATATATATTTATATATACAATATTTTATGATATAATTATCACATAAAGGAGGCGATGAAAAATGGCTAATAAATGGCTTATACTACCGTTATTATTAATATCTTTTTTTGTCGTTGGATGTGAGAGTAATACTGAGACATTACCAAAAATAAAAGCTGATGATTTAATTATTATGGATAATCTTGATGAATACATGTTTAGAGACGATGTGCAGTATGTTGACTTAAGAAATTATGAAGCAAGATTTAGAACAGGATTCATTTATTCTTTCGAAATCATTCCTTTTTTTGATTATTTAGATTATCGAGCATTTGATCGTAACGATGGTTACGAATTTAATCCTGACCAAATCATAAGTGAGATGGAATTAGAACGATTATTTGATCGAGATAAAGCTATCTTTCTTTATGCTGATGGATGTATTAGGAGTGGATACTTAAAAGATGTTCTAAATCATATGGGATATGAAAGAGTTTTTGTTTTAGGAGGATTCTTTGAGTATCAAGGTGAATATTTAGTACTAGGAGATGGTTATTACTCTATTGGAGATACTTTCTATAATAAGTATTATGATGAAGATACTGGAAATACCTATTATGTTTACGGAACATTTGATATGGGGAGAAAGATAACTGACATAAGATTTGACATAATTGATGAAGACAACGTGTCTCTAAGAATAGCTAATTACGATATTTTTATCGATTATAACGACCAGTTGACCATACTTGAAGAATTTATTATTTTCGATATTGTTACTATGAATGAGTTGCTTATTTCTTTAAGTGACACAGATGAAAGTGGCTACAATAATATCCCGGGATTTTCTTGGGATATTGATGAAGGTATCATTGAATTAATAAACGGGTTAAAATCATACTAATTTATAGTAATTATTTATTAAAATATAGTTGCTTTTTCAAACTTTATCTTTTATAATATAACATGGCTATTTAGAAGGAAATAGGAGGAAAATTTAATGAAGAAGGTATAACTGAAATAGCTGTATATAAATTTGATGGTCATCAAATTATAGACCGATTCATAAGTTTGGTAAATCCTGAAAAAAATATTCAACCCTTTGTTGTGAATTTGACGGGGATAAATAATGGGATGCTTAAGAATGCACCTAAATTTTATCAAGTGGCTAAACGTATTGTTGAAATTACTACCAATTGTGTTCTGGTTGCTCATAATGCCAAATTTGAT
>DAOVWR010000123.1 GCA_030636545.1 Mycoplasmatota bacterium | reverse complement strand
GTGCTTATTCAGATAAGAAGTTTGCTAAACGCGAATATACTGAAGATTTCGTTAATTTGAATGGTCAAAAAACGAAACAAAAAGGCAGAGAAGAAAGAAAAACTAAGATTATAGAAGTTAGAAAAGGAGGTCGAAAATAATGAAAGAGATGAAATTATTTTTAGGGCCTCAACATCCTGGTATGCATGGGAATGCAGCTGTACATATGTACGTTGAAGGAGATATGATTGTCAAATCGTTCTTGCTTCCAGGAATGCTACACCGTGGATTTGAAAAAGGAATGGAACGTCATACATGGGTTAATAATATTAGTTTAATACCTCGTGTATGTGTTGTTGAACCTGATATTAATGAAATGGCTTTTGCGCAAGGTGTTGAAATGTTACTAGGTATGGAAGTACCTGAAAGAGCACATTATATTAGAATGATTATTCTAGAGCTTGCTCGTTTAAGTATTCATTTAATGGCTTATGGTGGACTAGGAAGTCCGACAGGGCTCTATACATTGATGTATCATGCTCATACTGACCGTAATACAATCTTAAATATCTTTGAAAAAATTACTGGGCATCGTGTATACCACATGTATATCGTACCTGGTGGAGTTAGAAAAGATTTACCAATTGGAATTGAAAAAGATATTCATGCCTTCTTAGATGATTTAGAAAACAGATATGAAGAATATCGTGATTTAGGTATCAATAATCCAACAATCTTAGCTCGTATTACTAATACAATTCCGCTTCCAGCGGAAGTTGTTTGGGAATTAGGAGTTACAGGAATTGGAATGAGAAGTGCAGTTAATAAGGAATACGATTTACGTAAAGTTATTCCTTATGCAAGATATGATCAAATTGATTTTAAAGTTCCTGTGGCTAGTTTTTCTGATGCGAAAGCAAGAGTTGACTGTAAACTTCAGGAAGTAGTTCAATCAATTAATATTATTCGTCAATGTTTAGCAAAAATGCCTGAAGGTGAAGTTAAATTACCTCTAGGAAGAGGGCAATCAATGAGATGGACAGTTCCGGCTGGACACGTTTATTCTGTTGTTGAAAGTAGTCGTGGTGAGTTTGGTTATTATATGGTAAGTGATGGTGGATTAAAACCTTATCGAGTTGGTGTAAGAGGAGCTAGTTATCCTCAAGGATTACTTGGAATTGAAAAATATTTACCGGGAACACGTATTGATGATGCTGCTTTATGGGTAGACACAATGGGTGTATGTTCCCCAGAAATAGATAGATAGGAGTATATATATGAAAAATAGATCTAATATGTTTACACCTTGGCGTCTAATTAAGTACTTATTTAAAAAACCACTAACAATACCATTCGAAAACATTATGACAAAGAAAAACGCTGACTATTTAAACAAAAATTCAATTATTAAAATTAAAAGTAGAGTAGCAAATGCTGAACCTAGAGAAGGTGCGGATAACTTAAGAGGATTCCACACAAATGATTGGGAAGAATGTATTGGTTGTTCAACTTGTATGGACATTTGTCCAACTGAAGCTATCACAATGGCTGAAAGATTAGATGTAGAAGACAAAGAAGGTGCTTTCCAACAAAGACCAATTATTGATTATGGTAGATGTTGTTTCTGCGCGCTATGCGTTGATACATGTACTACTGGATCATTAAAAATGAGTAAAGAATATGTTTATTCACATGACGATCCAGACCAATTCTTACTAATGCCTGAAGATTTATGGCAAGGTCAAGTAGTAAAAGATGGATGGGTAAAAGATAAAGATAGTGATTTACTAGATCTTAAACGTGTTCATATGGAACATGAAGACCCTGAAGAAAGAAAAACTTCTTTTATTGAAATAGTAAGAGGTTATAGTAAAGAATATGCAAAACAAGAAGCTGCACGTTGTGTTGAATGTGGTGTATGTACAGGAAGTTGTCCAGTACATATGCATATCCCAGCTTACATTAAAGCAATCTGGGAAGATGATATTGAAGGCGCTTTACGTGAAGTTTATGAAACAAACCCATTACCTGGTGTTTGTGGTCGAGTATGTACACATAACTGTGAAACAGCTTGTTCTATCGCAGTACGTGGGGAAGCAATTGCAATACGTTGGTTAAAACGTTACATAATTGATAGTGCTCCAAATGATATCTACGAAAAAGTATTAATGGAACCTGTTAGTGAAGTAATTGATGCTAAAGTTGCAATAGTTGGATCAGGTCCTGCTGGACTTGGTGCTGCTTATTACTTAAGAGTTATGGGATATAAAGTTGATGTATATGAAGAAAAATCAATGACTGGTGGAGTTATGAGATATGGTATACCATCATATCGTTTACCAGACAGTGCAATTAATAAAGATATCGACTTTATTGAATCTATTGGCGTTAAAATGATTCTTAATACACGCGTTGGTAGAGATATATCAATGGATCAATTAGAAAAAGATTATGATGCTGTATTCCTTGGAACTGGATTCTTTAAAGCTAGAGACCTTCCAATTCCTGGTGCCGACCATAAAGATGTAATCGGTGCAATGGATTTCTTACCTCAAGTAAGAGACTTTGAAAGAGGGGCATTGAAACTTGAAGATATCGATGTTGCAAAAAGTATCGTTGTTATCGGTGGTGGAGATGTAGCATTTGACGTTGATAGAAGTGCAACAAGATTACAAATGTTAAAAT
>DAOVWR010000117.1 GCA_030636545.1 Mycoplasmatota bacterium | reverse complement strand
CTAGCTAAAGAGAATAAAGCAAAGATTATTAGTATCGTCAAACTAGGAACATCTCTACTTGCTGAACTAGCAGATGTAAACCTCTATACTTCCTCATTAGAAGGAGAATTTAGAAGTGCTGCAATGACTTCAAGAATTTCACAGTTGGCTGTTGTAGATGCATTATTTACTAACTGTTCATATATTGACATAGACCGTTCAGTAAGAATGCTTGAAAGAACGTTTAGAACATTTAAAAAGTATAATAGATAAGTTTATTAGAACTCACAATTGTGAGTTCTTTTTTTGTCAAAAAAAACTCCATACTTTCCAGTATGAAGTTTTTTATAATATCTAAGCAAAAAATATACTATAAATAATAATACCGCCTATTACAACAGCTATCGATAGTGCTTTCCAATTATCACCTAAGAACATTGCTGCAAGTCGATAATTACTACGGGTATTTACTGATTCTACATTGTTTTCATACCCACCTTTTGAATTTTTAGATTTTGATTGGTCCAATCTTGATTTTTGCATTGTATATTGTGTATCCCAATATTTTTTGTTTTGAGAATTTCCTGATCTCATGTAGTCATCTCCCCTCGATTTAACATATTATAACATATTTAAATAAATTAAAATAATAAGATTCGCAATAATAAATGCAGATTAAATGGTTTTCAGAGTATCATATAGTCGTTTTTTTAGTTTTTGAAAAAAACAACCTATTCACCATCGATTCTTTGTATTTATACATATATGTTTTATAATATATATATAATAGGTGATTATATGAAAAAACTAGCAGTTGGAATAATGAGTGGTACTTCATTAGATGGAATTGATATAGTAATTACTGAAATTGAAGGATTTTATTCAAACACTCACTTAAATGTATTGGCCTTTCAGACTATTGATTACGAAGAGAAACTCTTAAGTAGAATTAAAAAAAGTCTATCTACTAAAGAAAGTTCTTCGCAGTTACTATGTAGTCTGAATTTTGAACTTGGCTATGCTTACGCTAACGCTGTTAAAAAAGTATGTGAAAATCATAAAATCAATTTAGACGAAATTGATTTTATCGCATCGCATGGACAAACAATTTATCACATTGGAGAAACTAATAATGAATTTATAAAATCTTCACTTCAGTTAGGTGAGGGATCAGTTATTGCAAATGAATGCAAAACAACTGTAGTTTCTAATTTTAGAGCGGCAGATATTGCTGCTGGTGGGCAAGGTGCACCGTTAGTTCCTTTCGCAGATTATATATTATTTACAGATGAAAATAACAATAGAGTAATGCATAACATCGGCGGGATTTCAAATGTAACTGTTCTTAAAAAGCAGGGAACAATTGCTGAAGTAATTGCTTTTGATACTGGTCCGGGAAATATGATGATTGATTATGCTGCTCAGGAATTATTTAATGTTACATATGATGACAATGGTGATATTGCGAGAAGTGGAGATATCATAAATCTAATGCTAGAAGAGTTATTAGAACATGAGTTTTTAAGCAAATTACCACCAAAATCAACAGGAAGAGAAGAGTTTGGTGATTGGTATACAAAACTTATTATCGATAAATACAAACAGTTCGATAATAAAGATATCATTACAACTTTAACTTACTTCTCTGCTTTATCGATTACTCACGCTTATGAGAAATTTATTATTCCTAACTTGAAAGTAGACGAGATTATCGTATCAGGTGGAGGAGCAAATAATAATTTCTTGCTAGACTTATTAAAAGAAAATTTAAGTGAAATTAAAATTCTTAAATTAGAAGATATCGGATTTGATAGTTCAATTAAAGAGGCTTTAGCTTTCGTAGTTTTAGCTAATGAAACATTGAATTACAATCCTTCAAATGTAAAAAGTGCAACAGGAGCAAACAAGTTTGTAATATTAGGACAAGTTAATTACGTAATAAAAGACTAGTAATTTTGGAGATGATAATATGAAGTATATTGTTGCGTTTGATGGTGGTGGAAGTAAAACTCATATAGCTTTACTTGATTTATCTGGAAACTTATTATTTCAGAAAATCGGTGAAGGATGTAACCAGCAATCTCTTGGTGGGAATCATTTTAAACGAGTTATAAAAGGGCTGTTTCAAGACGCCTTAGGAGCTACTAATCTAACAAATAGTGATATTGAATTAATATATCTAGGTCTATCTGGAGCGGATTTAGAATCTGATTTTGAGATTCTAAATAATGCTTGTAAAGAGATCTTTAAAGAGACGAATTTTATTGTTGTAAATGATGCTTGGATTATTATGAGAAGCGGATTAAATACCCCTTACGGCGCTGTCGCAATTGCTGGGACAGGAACAAACTCAGGTGCGATAAATAAAAATGGTAAAAAAGCAATCCTAAGAGCAATTGGTTACACTTTAGGAACGTACGGTGGGGGATTAGATATTGCCAGAGAAGCATTACACTATGCCTTCAGATCCGAAGAACTCACACATGATAAAACAATACTTGAAACAGAAATTCCGAAACTATTTGAAAAGAAAAATATGGCTGAAATAGTTGGTTTATTTTATCCGAGGAATATTGTTGATAGAATTAAATTTGGAGAATTGACAGCTTTAGTAAATAAGTGTGCAATACAAGGTGACAAAGTATCGCAAGATATTTTAATAAAAATGGGAAACTATGTTGGACTACAAACAGCCGGTGTTATTAAACAAGTACAAATTCACGATGAAGTTGTACCGGTAGTAGTAGGTGGAAGAGTATTTACTTCAGAATCACCACTGTTTTTAAATGAATTCACAAGAAGTTTAAAACAGATCTGTCCAGCGGCTTATATCGTAAAGCCAATCTACTCTCCAGTTATTGGAGCTTATCTATCAGCACTTGATGAATTAAAGATTATTCAAAATAAGGAAATTAATAAGAATCTATT
>DAOVWR010000126.1 GCA_030636545.1 Mycoplasmatota bacterium | reverse complement strand
GAAGAAAAAGCAACTGATTTAGTATCACACATTGAAAATCTTGGTGGTAAAGGTATCATTGTTAAAGGTGATGTTTCAGTATTAGATGAAGCAAAAAAGATTGTTGATACTGCAATTAAAGCTTTTGGGAAAGTTGATATTTTAGTTAATAATTCAGGAATTACAAGAGATAATTTAATGATGAGAATGAGTGAAGAAGAGTTTGATAGTGTTATTAATGTCAACTTAAAAGGTACTTGGAATATGTGTAAAAGCGTAACAAGACATATGCTTAAAAACAGATCAGGTAAGATTATAAATATAGCTAGTGTTGTAGGGATTATGGGGAATGCAGGGCAAGCTAATTATGTAGCTAGTAAAGCAGGAATTATCGGTCTGACAAAATCTTTAGCTAAAGAATTCGGAGCTCGAGGAGTTACTTGTAACGCTGTTGCTCCTGGGTTTATTCAGACAAAAATGACAGATTCATTAACAGACGAAGTTAAAGAACAATACTTAAAACAAATACCCCTTAATAAATTTGGAAGTGCAGAAGATGTTGCGAACACAGTAACATTTTTAGCTAGTAAAAAAGCAGCCTACATTACCGGGCAAGTTATTAGTGTAAACGGTGGAATGATTTAATGAATTTAAAGCCGTTAACAATCAATGGTAAGGTTGTTAAGTTTCCAATTATACAAGGTGGTATGGGTATTAGAATAAGTTTAAACAAGTTAACAAGTGCATGTATGAATAGTGGAATTGTCGCTACAATAAGTGCTGCACAACCAGGGTTCTTAAGAAAAAACTTTAGAAAAGATCCGATTGGTGAAAATAAAAAAGCTTTGAAAGAAGAAATTGAGAAAGCAAGAGCTAACTCAAAAAATGGTATTCTTGGTGTGAATTTAATGCACGCAGGAACTAACTTTCCTGATTACGCTAGCTTCTTAGCTCAACAAGATATTGATTTTATTGTGAGTGGAGCTGGACTTCCTTTAGATTTACCTGAGTATTTAGTAGGGAGTAATGTTAAAGGTGCTTTCATTATATCAAGTGGTAGAGCTGCGAGAATTCTGTTGAGAAGTTGGGACAGAAGATATCAATATATGCCAGCATTTATTGTTTGTGAAGGACCTCTTGCTGGAGGCCATTTAGGATTTTCTAAAGAACAAATGGCCACAGGAGATTATGAAAGTCTAGCGAAAATTGTAAAGGATACAAGAGAAGTCGTTAAAGCTTATGAAGAAAAATATAACATAAAAATTCCAATCATTGCTGGTGGCGGAGTTCATGATGGACACGACATGGCCGATATGATAAAGGTTGGAGCTGATGGTGTTCAAATAGCGACAAGATTTATCGCTACTTATGAATGCGATGTTAATGAATCATATAAACAAATGATAATCGATTCAAAAGAAGAAGATATTGTTACTGTAAAAAGTCCTGCTGGGTTACCTGGTAGAGCTATTAATAATTTCTTAACAAAGACATTAGAAAAACATAATTTAAAACTTAATTATTGTGTTAATTGTTTAAGAACGTGTAAAAAAAGAGATATTCCTTATTGTATTACTGAACAACTTGGTAATAGTACAAGTGGTGATAAAAGTGGATTAATCTTTACAGGAGCAAAAGCATATCTAGTTGAAAAAATGGATTATGTTGAAAATATTGTTAATGAAATAATTAGGGAATGTAGAAGAGATTTAAAATTAAGTGGAGGATTAGTCTAATGAAAAGAAGAGTTGTAATTACCGGATTAGGAACAATTAGCCCAATAGGAAATAATGTTCCTGATACGTGGGATAGTGCCAAAAAAGGTGTAAATGGTATTGACTTTATTACACGATTTGATGCTAGTAAGATAGACGTTAGAATTGCTGGAGAAATAAAAGGTTTTGACTTTGAAGCGTTTTTTGGAAAAAAACAGCTTAAAAGAACAGACCGATTTGTACAAGTAGCGTTAATTGCTACTAAAGAAGCAGTTTTAGATTCTGGACTAGATTTTGAAAAAGAAGATACAGATATTATTGGCGTTTATTATGGTAGTGGTATCGGTGGACTTGAAACAATTGCTAATCAAGAAGATAAAGCACAAGAAAGAGGATTTCACCGAATAAGTCCTTACTTTATACCAAGCGCTATTATAAACATAGCTGCAGGGAATATTGCTATTGAATATGGTATTCACGGTATTGCTACGTCGATTGTTACTGCGTGTGCTAGTGCAGCTAATTCAATTGGTGATGGATTTAGAGCTATTAGAGATGGTTACCTTGACGTTGCCATCACAGGAGGCTGTGAAGCAAGTGTTATTCCTCTTGGAATCGGTGGGTTCACGGTAATGCAAGCATTGAATAAATCAAACGATCCAAAAACTGCCAGCATGCCTTTTGATTTAAATAGAAGTGGGTTTGTAATGGGTGAAGGTGCTGGGACAATAATTTTAGAAGAATACGAAAG
>DAOVWR010000145.1 GCA_030636545.1 Mycoplasmatota bacterium | reverse complement strand
TCTATATGTGCAGCATAGTTTTTAACGTTCTTCGTCACAAAGCCGTCTGCGCGAGCTAAATCAATCATAAAATGTAAACTTCTATTTATCTCGTGCCCAAAAGGAGTTTCACTTTCGGGATTAAATTCATCTAATACACTAGGAATTTTTAATATTTCTTTTGTTTTATCAATAATAAGGTTCTTATTTTCTAACACATGTTTGTAAAAATCCATATTATCACCTCTCAATGTAAGATAATATCACTTATTAAACGATATTTCAATATATTTGATTCACAAAAATAGTTAAAATTATTACAAATAAGACGCATTATTTATAATATCACTGTAAAAATACAATAATTTTCGGTATAATTAACATTTAAATAATTTTTACTATTTGTCTTGACATATGAGTGCACATTCATATAAAATGAATAGTGCATTTATTGAGGTGACTAAAATGATTAAAAAAGTAGTTATGAAAAATTTAATTTGTTCAAATTGTGCTGGAAAGATCGAGAGATCACTAGCTAATCTTGATTATATAAATTCTGCCAGTTTTAACTTCCCAAATCAAGTAATGTTAATTGACGCTACTGATGACTATGATGAAGATAAAGCTGTTGAAGAAATAAAAGAAATCGTTGATTCTATCGAAGATGGAGTCTTAACATATTCTTATGACAAAAGACATCTAATTGAAACAGTGAAAACGGTAGAACGTTATTATTCTGTTTTTATAGGGATAGCAATCTATATCGTAGGATTTGTCTTTGATTACTATGATATTGTTTGGGGATTCATTCCATTATATTGGATTGGATATTCTTTTGTTGCATATAAATTAATATTAAAAACATTAAAAGGTATTAAAAGAAGAGAATTATTTAATGAAAATACCTTGATGTTCATCGCCACGATAGCGGCGATGTTCCTTCAGTTTTACTATGAAGCAATTTTCGTTATTATTTTCTATACCTTAGGAGAATACTTACAACACAAGGCAGTCCACAAAAGTAAACAAGAAGTTTCAGCTTTAATGGGGCTAAAAATAGAATACGCTAACGTCTTAGTTGATGGTAAAGTAGTTATCAAAGATCCTTTAGCTATTAAAAAAGGTGATATCATTATCGTTAAGAACGGAGAAAAGATTCCTATTGATGGTGTCTTAATTAAAGGTGCTACATCGTTAAACACAAGTGCATTAACCGGTGAAGCAAAACTTAGTACTGTAAAAGTCGGAGACTACATCTTAAGTGGGAACTTAAATGTTGGAACCGTTATAGAAATAAAAGCATCTAAAGAATATCGTGAATCAACAATAGCTAAAGTAATTGATTTGATTGAAAATTCAACAAATCGTAAAGCGAAAACAGAAAACTTTATTACTAAGTTTGCTCGTTATTACACACCAACAGTTACAATCGCTGCATTCTTAATGTTCTTAATTCCGACACTTGTCAACCCTACGGAATATCAAGAATATATTTACCGTGCTGCCATCTTCTTAGTAATTAGTTGTCCTTGTGCATTAGTACTTTCAATTCCATTATCGTACTTTGCTGGAATTGGAGCTGCGGCTAGAGAAGGTATCTTATTTAAAGG
>DAOVWR010000102.1 GCA_030636545.1 Mycoplasmatota bacterium | reverse complement strand
ATCTTTCTCATTTACCTTTAATACTTTTGAACATACTTCTTTAATTATTAACTCATTTGACATTGTTGTTTCCTCCTAAAATTCATAGAGTTTTGTCGGTGTGTCTTGTGTTGCTACTAGTAAATTATAATCAGTTATTTTTAAGCCATAATCATTAAATACTTCAGCATATGTTTTAAGTGCTACTTCGCTTGTATTACACTCTCTTGAGGGATGAGCTAAAATAATTTGTTTAGTATTTTCACCAATTAATTTAGTCATATTATAAGCTGAATCATTATTTGACATGTGTCCTTTTACTGAATCAATTCTTTGTTTTAAATAAAAGGGTCTACTCGATGTAAAAAGCATTGTGATATCATAATTTGATTCAAAAACATAAATATCAGCATTTTCAAATATCTCAATATCTTTCACGGGTAAATAGCCGATATCAGTAATGTAGACAATCTTTTTGCCTTCAGCGTGAATTATATATCCAACTGCGTCTTGTGCGTCATGAGATATACTAATAGGTAATACTTCTATTTCATTAATCATAAAACTTTCAGTAGGAGTGATGAACGATATTTGTTTCTCTTTAATATTTTGTTTTACTTTTGGATGTAAGGAATTATATGTGTCTTCAGTTAAATAACAAACTGTGTCTATCCTTTTTAATAATACATCAAGCGCTGAAACATGATCGGTATGTTCGTGAGTTATTAAAACTCCATCTAATGAATCAACTGATAAATCAATATTTTTTAGTCGCGTTTGAATTTGTTTATAAGATAAGCCACAATCAATTAATATTTTAGTATCTCCAGATTCAAAATACGTTACGTTTCCTTTTGAACCACTTGCTAGTACACATAGTTTCATCTAATCACTCCAATACAAAAATATTATACAACATCTGCCTTATTATTCAATAGAATTACTGTAAGATAAGGTATTATTTTTGCATGATATCCATTTTCACGATATTTTCACAATATTATTATTGTTTTTGTGTATCTTTAATGATATTATATATATTGCGGAAATAATAAGGAGTGATTTTATGAATAAGAGTATTTTAATCCGAGGTTCAATTATTATGGGTATTTTCTTAGTAATTATTGGAGCTGCGGTAGGATGTAGTATGATTGGCAAAGATGAAACTACACCACAAATATCAAATCCGGATGAAGTTTACTTAGCTTTAGACGATTTTGATGTTACAAAACAAGAACTATGGGAAGTAATGAGAAATGTAGATGGCCTAGGATATTTAATGGGCTATATTGATGAAATAATTCTAAAAGATTACATCGATGAGATTACACAAGATGAAGTAGACGCAGAAATCAAAATATTAACTTATTTAACTGATGACGAAGATATGATTGCTGAAATTCAAGCAGATCCTGAAATCGAACAAGAATATATTGATGCTTTCAGACAAAATCTAGTTATCATGGGATTTGATCCTGATAATTCTGATGATTTAAGAGAATTTGTTGAATTAAGTATTGCGAAAGTTAAATACCTAGAAGAGTACGTAGCTAACGCTGCACCTGATAGTTATTTTGCTATTCTATCTGAAGATATCGAAAGATACTATACACAAACTGAATATAATGATGCTTGTGTTGTTGAAGTTAGATTTAGTAGTGCTAATGAAGCTAATTTAGTGTTCGATCTATTCAATTTAGTTCCAAACTATAATACTGGCTTTGGAGAATATTTTGGAGTAGATCCAATCATTGAAGTTTCAAGTGATAGTTTCAATGATTCTAATACTACACAATTAACTGATGAAGAAGTATTCACTAAGTATATTGAAATGTATAACTATATGAATCCTTGGATGCCACAAATTCCAACAAATATTACACAGGAAGATTACTGTGCTGATTATAGTGATATTGCTACATATAACTATAAAGATATGACTTATAATAAAGCTCAAGGAGATCCAAATATTGATTATGCTGCATACCTTTTCACTACTATAGACTTAACTGCCGAAGAAATGGTTCGTTATTCTTATAATGTTCAAAATATTGGTAATGCAAGTATTATTGCTTATAAAGTAAGTGAAGAACCAAGAACTGATTATGAAGATTTAACAGCTCATCGTATTGCTGAATTAATTGAAGAATTATCAGTATTCTACATAACAGAACAAAATATTGAAGTTGTTATGCAAGAAAAAAGAGATGAAGTTGGACTTGAATTATTCGATCCACTTATGAAATTAAAATATGAATTTGATACTGGAATTTCATATGACAATACTGGTGACAAATCAGTTATCGCTAAGTTTGGTGATATTGAAATTACAGCTGACGATTTATTCAATTATATGGAAGCAAGAGTAGGAACATTCTATAGTATTGAAATTACTAAAGTTAAATGGCTAGTTCAAAGTGAAGAATTTGAAGCTATTTATGGTGAAGAACGTGACTACATGAATAATGATACTGATAGAATGATTGAACACCGTAACGAATTAAGAACTATTAAATCAACATTTAGCGCTAACGGATATGTTAGTTATGGATTTAGTTCAAACGATTATACATGGGAAGAATTTTTATTCTTAGCATTCACAGCTACTAGTGAAAATAAAGTGTTAGAACAATTATTTGTTGTTAGTGTTGTTCAACCAAGTTTAATTTATCCTACATTAAATTATGATAGTATTAGTGATTTAATCCAAGAACAAGTTGATGAATACTTTAGTTTAAATATTAATCATATATTATTGTATGTTGATTATGATCTTGATTTTGAACCTGATAGTTTTGATGATTTATTAGCAGAATTTAGTGCTGCTGAAGAAGCTGAATATAATTTATTAAAAGTTACTTTTGAAAACTTAATCTTAGATAAATATAATGGTGGAATGTCTACTGAAGATATCGTTGATGAATATCAAGATAGTTTAATTGATGATGTTGATAATGAATGGGCAATCTTCAAACAATACGGATTTAACTTAATGGGTGAACCTCTTTCACTTGATGGTGGAAGTATTAATTTTAATAACTCTAGTATGTTAGATGAAAGCTTTAGAGCTTCATTAAAACGTATCTACGATGTTTATGTTAGACCTGAAAATGAAGATAAGAGTGAATATGTTGATACACAGTTAACTACTAGTGATTTCGGATTACACTTAATTATCGCTACACCAGGTACTGGATTCGATCAACCAACTGCATTCTTTGAAGTTGATGCTGAAAATCCTGATGCATATAGTGTTGGTTCTGCTAATACAGAAATGACTCCTTCAGAAGATCAAATTTCACTTTATAATGAAATTAAATTCTCTGAGTTAGAGGGAGAACAAGCTGGCGTTATTTTACCAAACAGTGTTTATCAAGCAGTTGAAGCGTATTACCTAAATTTATTCAATGCTCACTTTACACAAACTGGTTATTCATTAATTACTACTGAATATATTTTAAATAGTAATCCTGAATATACAAATGATAATGCAGCTCATATGGAATTATTAGATGATATCATTGAAGCTTTATATTCAATAAACTTTGCTGAAGGATTTGTTATTCCAACTGACTAGTACATAACAAATTATAAAAGCCCTAATTTTAGGGCTTTTTTATATGGAAATATGTAAAAGAAAAAGTCCTAAAATTAGGACTTTATTTTTGATTTATAATATCTTTCTCGATCTAAAACTGTAATTGATTGCGTAAATTCACCAGGTAATGTTTGATTTAAGGCATCTGATAAAGCCGTCATCTTCGAATCAATATTATCGATAAAATGAAGAATT
>DAOVWR010000084.1 GCA_030636545.1 Mycoplasmatota bacterium | reverse complement strand
CTGGGATAAATGTTGGACTTTTTAAGGTCTTTTCAATGCCACTTATTTTATCTTTGTAAATTTCTTTCAGGATAAAACTTCCTGGTAGGATAATACCTATTTGTCCATACCATCCGCCAATTGCCCCGTGAATAAATGGCTTGTTATGAAGTGAACAGTGATTTTCAAGTAGTATTTTTGTTTTAATATTATCAACTGCATCAAAAACAATATCGATATTTTCATATAGATTTTGATTAATGTCATTATCATATCTTAAATGCATTATTTCGATTTTAGCAGAAGGATTTATTTCAAGGAGTTTCTCTTTGGTTACTTCAACTTTAGACTTGTTAAGTGTAAGAGTAGAACAGAAAATTTGTCTGTTTAAGTTAGATTCTTCAAAATTATCAAAATCAAGAATTGTAATATGTTCTACACCAAGACGCACTAAACTACTTGCGATATAGCCCCCTAATCCACCAGCCCCAACTACGAGTATTTTAGTCTTCTTGACGATAAGGAATTCTTCTTGATTGAGTATTCCCATATTTCGACTATATTGTTCCATGTTAACCTCCCGCCATCGGAGGGAAAAGATGAATTAATGAAGATTCTTTAACCTCTCTGTCTATCATAATATCTGTAGTACTATCAAAATGATCTAAAATAATAATAGATATTTCTTTGAGAGGTATTTTCAATTTTTCTACAATATCTCTTACAGTTAATCCTTCAACGTATTCAAACATTACTTCTTTTCCGCCATATTTTCTTATTGCGGAGTATAATTTTACTGTTATCATAATTTATCACCTAAGTACATTTTATAATATTTCTATTCCATAAGCAATCAGCACAACTTGGAGAATAGCTTAAACAATCATATTCAGTTGTCTCAATGAATCCACAACAGTCCTCATATTCACAATCAACACAACTTGGATGCTTAGTATTTAAAACGCTTTTTCTAAAATCTGAATATTCCTTATTATAGTATATTTCATTAATTTTATCATCTAACACATTACCGAAAGAATGTTTAAGAACTGTCTTTTCTCGATCGAAAACCCATTCTGTATATGTATTTGCGAATCGATAACAAGGTATTATATTACCTAAGTAATCAACGTAAGTAAAGTCGTTTTCGACAAATTGACAATATCTTTCTGTTTTTATCTCCATGTATGGAAATGATAAATTAACTTTGCTTCCATATATTGCATATTTAGTAACTAATTGCATATATTTATGTCCTTCATAATTGTAGTCTTTTGTATAAAATATATCTTTTGTTTGCTCTTCATTTTGAGGCAACAAGTGTGATATTAGTATTTTATCGACATCATATTTTTTAGCAAAATCAATTACCTTATAGATAGTATCTTTATTAGATCTTTTCAAAACAAAAGCAAACTCAATTGATGGTAATCTTGAATTACTTTTTTTCTTGCAGATATTTATGTATTCTAGAGTTTCTCTAATATATGAAAAGTTTGTTTTTCGTACTTCAAAATAATCATCCTCAGTGCCATCAACACTAATTATGATTTTCTTGAAGTTTTTACAGACTATTTCTATTTTTGATTTAAGGATTATACCATTAGTTGTTATTTCTAAATCATAATTTTTAAATTTTTCAATGGCATACTCAAACCCTTTAGCTATTGTTGGTTCACCTATTCCGCCAAAAACAATACTTTCGGTATTTTGTATGTGATCACTTATTTTATCGATAATTTTGTTGCTCATATCACCCAAAGTATTCTCCCATGAATGTCTATAACACATTGCACAGTTTAAGTTACATCTATTTGTTAACTCGATATATACTTTTTTCATAATATTAAGAAGGAATGAATATTGCTATTCATTCCTTGTTTAATTTTATAAACCTAATTCTTCTAATTTTGCTTTTGTAGGAACACCTTTTTCGTCCCAACCTCTGAGTTTATAATATTCAGGTAATAATTCATCTAAACGATGTACTTGACCTTTTGTTGGTCCACTTGGCATAGGTACAGTAAGTAATCTAATAGGTAATGTATCTTCTTCAGGCAAGATACCAGCGGCAATATTGAATTGTTTTTCTAATGTATAAATTCTTTCTCCTGCTAGTAGGATATCATCAGCAGTCCATTTAGTACCTACAACACTATTATAGATATCTGCATATTCAGCTGCACCTAGTGCGAATGATGTGAATAAGCATAATCCAATTGAATCAATAAATGCTGTAAGATCTTGGAAAATTTTCGTCCACACTGGTTTATCCTTAAGTTCTAAGCGTTCAAGCTTAGCAGGTAATCCTAATATTTCTGGAGAAATCATATATCCACGCACATGACATCCGCCACGGTTAGAAGTAGCAAAGTTTAACCCTTGACCTTGAACTCCACGAGGATCATAAGCTGGGATTTCTAATTTTTTAACAGTCATTGATAAGTCTGCTCTTCCGTATTTTTCACATAAACGGTAAGATCCATCAGCCATTTCATCTCCGAATCCTTCTCTGTTTGCTAGTTTTTTAGTCCAGTAAACAATTGCGTCATCGTTTCCAAAGTCTAGTGGATGTCCTTCAAAATCTATATGATCTAGTAATCCTTTTGATTTTAATTCCATTGCGGCAGCAAGTGTAGCACCTGTTGAAATTGTATCTACACCAAGTTGATTACACCACCAATTAGCTTCAATAATATTTTCTAAGTTTTTAACTCCACAATCTGCACCGAATGCCCAAATTGTTTCATATTCTGGTCCTCCACCCTCAACTTTATCAGTTTTAGTATAACGACCACAACCAATAGTACAACGGTGACATGGATCTTTTCTAATTAAATATTTTTCAGCAAGAGTTTCTCCTGAAATATCTTCAGCACTTAAGAAAACACCTTCTTGAAAATTGTTTGTTGGTAAAATACCATTTGCATTAATAACATTAACTAAAACGGCTGTCCCATAAGCTGGTAAACCTTGTCCTGTAACTGGATTATCTTTAATTTTTTTATCAGCATCTTTTACATATGCTTTAACAGCATCTGTATCGAATAAACTGACTTTAAGATTTCCTGTTACAATAATTGCTTTTAAGTTTTTACTTCCCATAACTGCACCAACACCACTACGTCCGGCAGCTCTATCTTTATCATTCATAATAGCAGCTACTTTACTTAGTTTTTCACCTGCAGGTCCAATTGCTAGGACATTAGTTCTTTTTTTATCTTCCATTAAAATATCAGTAGCTTCACCAACCATTTTACCCCAAATATGTGCAGCGTCTTTGATTTCTACTTCGCTGTTGTTAATTGAGATATAAACTGGTGATTTTGCTTTTCCTTCAACGATGATTCCATCGTATCCAGCATATTTAAGTCTTGCTCCCCAAGTACCACCTGAGTTAGACGATGCTATTGTACCTGATAATGGTGATTTGGTAACTACCATATATCGTCCACCTGTTGGTGTCGGTGTTCCTGATAAAGGTCCATTAATAAATATAATTTTATTTTCTGGACTTAAAGCATCAATTGTGGGATCGATTTCATCAAAAAGTATTTTAGTTCCTAGCCCACGACCGCCAATGTATTTCTTAGCTAATTCGAAATCTAAGTCTTCAACTTTGATAGAATTTTCTGTTAAGTTGATTCTTAGAAGTTTACCCATATAACCAAACATTTTAAAACCTCCCATTTTTATTTTATTCACCCTTTATTATACTCTTTCGTGATAGCGTTTTCAATAACATTATTATAAATAAGCATATTATATTTTAAATAATAGAATTACTTATTAAATTGTTTAAATCAATTAATGAATATGGTATTATATAGGTAGTTAAAAAAATATTCCGAGTTGATTAATCTACTGCTACTTTAAGTAGTTATGATTAATAAACCATTGGGTACAGCGAGAAATCTCTATACCTCCCGTGTTTGGAAAGGATGTTAGATTTTTTACTCCTTTTTAGGCGTGAAAAATCTTTTTTTATTGGAAATTAAAAAGTAGGAAGGCTAATTATATGAAGAGAAGTGCTATATTATTGATGATTTTATTTGTTTTCACATTGAGTTCTTGTTCTAAGAAGGAACTTATTGTTGTCACAACTACATCACTAGATAATAGTGGGTTATTAGCATATATCCTTCCGAGTTTTGAAGAGGAATATGGGATATTTGTGAAAGTAGTAGCTTTAGGAACAGGGGCTGCACTGGAGATGGGTGAAATGGGTGAAGCTGACATTTTACTTGTTCATGCTTACGAAAGTGAAGTTGAATTTGTGAATAATGGCTTTG
Organism: Mycoplasmatota bacterium; assembly: GCA_030636545.1. Taxonomy (GTDB): domain Bacteria; phylum Bacillota_I; class Bacilli_A; order Izemoplasmatales; family Izemoplasmataceae; genus JAFGXW01. Next base: position 1,033 of record DAOVWR010000084.1, on the reverse strand, counting down.
GAGAAAAAAGAGATAATATTATGTTCAATGATTTTATTTTTGTTGGTCCTCATGAAATTGGTGTGATGTCTATTGAAGAAACTTTAGAAGTAATAAGTGAAAACTATGACTTTTACTCTCGAGGAGATAACTCAGGTACACATACAAAAGAATTATATTTATGGAATGAATTTGGCTATGATGTTGATACTTTTGAAGATTGGTATAAAGAAACTGGACAAGGAATGGGATCTACTTTAACAATGACTTCACTAAGTAAATATTTTACATTAACTGATAGAGCAACATATCTTTCAATGTTAGAAAATATAGATTTAGTAATTGTATTTGAACAGTGTCCAGAATTAAAAAATCAATATGGTGTTATAAAAGTAAACCCAGAACTACACAATCGTAATGAGGAATACGCTGATTTTTTTTATGATTGGATTATAAGAGAAGATACACAAGCATTAATCGCAACATATATTTTGTACGATACACAACTATTTTATCCGAATGCAGGTGATTAGATGATTTTAGAAAGTGTTATAAAAGCTTTTGAATTATTATTTTCGTTTGATAGAGAAATATATTCAATAATATTTCTCTCTTTAACAATCTCGATTTTAGCAACAATTGTCGGGTCATTCTTTGGAACGATTTTTGGGATATTAATTAGTATCTCAGATTTTAAACTGAAGAAATTCACTAAAAAGATTGTCTTTACTTTTATGGGAATTCCACCGGTAGTACTTGGATTAATCGTGTTATTATTAATCACAGGGCCGTTTGATGGGATGAACTTGTTATTTACAAAATCCGCAATGTTTATAGCTCAAACATTGCTTGTATTACCGATTGTTACAGGTAATATTGTTATTTCTAGTGAAAAGACACAAAAGAAAGTATTGGAAACAGCCACAACATTAGGGGCTTCTAAATTTGATAAGATTGTGCTTTTGATAAAGGAGATAAAACCATTCATCATGATGAGTGTTATCTTAGGATTTTCAAGAGCCTTAAGTGAAGTTGGAGCCGTTATGCTTGTTGG
>DAOVWR010000053.1 GCA_030636545.1 Mycoplasmatota bacterium | reverse complement strand
TAAACGAAGATCAACATATAGCTACAATTAATAAAGGAAAATTCCGTATGATTATGGTAGCTAGAAAAGGAATCGGATACATAAGTGCAGATCAAAATAAGGAATACAACAATATGGTTGGTGTAATTCCTATTGATAGTATTTATACTCCTGTTCAAAGAGTAAAATTTGATGTAACAAATGCTTCATCAGGTAAATTTCAAGAAGATAAATTAACACTTGATGTTTGGACTAACGGAGCTATTACTTCTCAAGAATCAATCGGTATCGCTGCAAAAATATTAATGGAACATTTAGAAGTAATTGTTGAATTAAGTACAAAAGCAAAAGAAGAAGATTACATGATTGAAAGAGAAAGTGAGCAAAATTCTCAAATTCTAGAAATGCAAATTGAAGATTTAGATTTATCAGTAAGAAGTTATAATTGCTTGAAACGCGCAGGGATCAATACTGTTGATGAACTAACACAAAAATCTGAAGAAGATATGATGAAAGTTAGAAATCTAGGTAAGAAATCTCTTAAAGAAGTTAAGCAAAAACTTGATGAACTTGGTCTTGGATTAGCTAGACATTAATAGGAGGTAAAATTAATGGCTGGATATAGTAAATTAAATCGTAGAAGTGATCAAAGAAAAGCGATGCTAAGAGACTTAGTAACTCACTTAATTATTCATGAAAGAATTACTACTACTGAAACTAAAGCAAAAGAATTACAACGCCTTGCTGAGAAGATGGTTACTTTAGGAAAAAAAGGAACTCTTCATCACATCAGACAAGCTGCTAAAACTGTTAGATTTTTAGACGCTGGCGAAGGTAAAAATGCTGTACAAAAATTATTTGAAGATATTGCACCTCGTTTCAAAGACAGAAACGGTGGATATACAAGAATTTATAAAGTTGGGCCAAGACGTGGAGATGCAACTCCTATGGCTATCATCGAATTCGTAGAATAATAAGTAAAAGACAAGCTCTCTGAGCTTGTTTTTTTATGAACTTTATGGTTATATGTATCGCTTTTTAATTGATACTTTGTTATAATTAATCGTTAAACGGAGTTGATAGAATGAACATAATTGAAATCACAGATTTATCATTTTCGTACAGAGAAGACGTTGATGCATTACATAATGTAAACCTTACTATTAAAAAAGGTGAATGGATATCTGTATTAGGACATAATGGTAGCGGTAAATCAACACTTGCAAAGTTAATTATAGGTTTACTAAAGGCTGACAGTGGTGATATATTCGTTGATGGGATATTACTCACAGAAGAAACAGTCCATGAAATAAGAAGAAAAATCGGTATAGTATTCCAAAATCCTGATAATCAATTTGTTGGGGTTACTGTGGAAGATGATATCGCTTTTGGTATGGAGAACCTTAATTTTGATAGACTAGATATGATTAAGAAAATCGATGAGTTTTCTAAAAAAGTTAATATGAATGAATATCTTAAAAAAGAACCTCATGAGCTTAGTGGTGGGCAAAAACAACGTGTTGCTATTGCGGGAATTCTCGCAATGGATACTGACATCATTATTTTTGATGAAGCTACTGCGATGCTTGACCCTAAAGGTCGAGAATCAATTATGGAATATATTAGAGAACTAAACAAAGAAGGAAAAACAATTATAACTATCACTCATGATATGAAAGAAGCTGTTAATTCAGATAGAATCATTATCTTAAAAGATGGAGAAGTATTAGCTATCGGAGAAACTAATACTATATTGAATGATAAAGAAACATTAAATGCATCTAATTTAGAGTTATTATTACCTTTAAAATTACTCTATAAACTAGATGAAGCTAACATCAAAAATGAGAAAGTGAAAGACATCTTATGGCAATTAAGTTTGAACAAGTAAGCTTTCAGTACCCGTCATTTGATGGTAAAAACTTCTCCGCGTTAGAAAATATTAATCTAGAAATAAGTGATAAAGGTGAATTTATTACTCTAATTGGTGAAACAGGTAGTGGTAAATCAACTTTAGTACAACATATGAATGCTTTACTTAGACCTAATACAGGTAGTGTTACTATATATGGAATAAAAATAGAGAAAAATACAAATAAAAACAAGAAGATAAAACTAAACCCGCTTCGTCAAAAAGTTGGTCTTGTTTTCCAATTCCCGGAATATCAACTGTTTGAAGAAACAGTCTTAAAAGATATTATCTTTGGACCAAAGAACTTTGGTGTAAAAGAAGATGAAGCTATAAAGCGAGCTAAAGAAGTAATTAAACATGTAGGATTAACAGAAGATTACTTAGGAAGAAGCCCCTTTAACTTGTCGGGTGGAGAGCAAAAACGTGTTTCGATTGCAGGAATTCTCGCAATGGAACCCGATATTTTAGTATTAGATGAACCAACAAGTGGACTAGATCCTAAAGGTCGAGATGCTTTACTTGAATTGTTTACTAATATTCATAAAAAATTAAATAAAACAATCATAATTATTACTCATGATATGAATACAGTTTATAAGTATGCGAGTAGAGTTGTAGTTATGCACGATGCAAAACTTGTATATGATGGATTACCTAACATGTTATTTATGGATGAAAATATCGAAAAATGGAATTTAGATCTCCCAGATATTATTGGAATAACAAAACAACTAGAAGCAAAACTAGACATAACATTTACTAAAAAACCCCATAATGTAAATGAGTTATTTGAACTCATGAAGGGGGTATTATAATGAAAAATATAATAGTTGGTCAATATATTCCCGGAAAGAGTTTTTTATATAAAATGGATCCAAGAAGCAAAATATTAGCCCTCTTTATTTTGATGGTATCAGCCTTTGTCTTTAAAGATATTACCCATATAATTTATATGCTTTTAGGAGTATTGGTTATCTTAAAAATTGGTGGAATACCAATTATGAGAATCGCAAGAGGATTAAGACCAATCATGATCCTTTTACTATTCACATTCACTTTCCAAGTATTATTTATTAAAACTGGACCAGTTATTTTAGATACAGTTTTAACTCTAACAACAATTAACATAGGAATAATGATTTTAGCAATAGTAGTGTGGTACTATACTAGAAGATATATTAAATCCAAGTTCTTCTACATGGTATTAGTAATTGTTGGAATACTAACAATGTTATCATTGTTTACACCAGGTACAGTTATTAGTTCTAGTAATCTTACCATTTATGAAGACGGTCTTTTAGGTGCTTCATTCATTATGGTGAGACTAATTATAATAGTGACATTATCAACAATTTTGACACTAACTACGAAACCAACGGATCTTAATTTAGGATTAGAAAGAATCTTAAAACCACTAAATTTAGTGAAGATAAATTCCGAAGAAATAGCTTTAATTATCTCAATAGCTTTACGCTATATACCAACATTATTAGATGAAGCAAACAAGATAATGTTAGCGCAAGCTAGCCGTGGAGTAGATTTTACTGAAGGTAAATTTAAAGATAAAGTAATGCAAATTATAAGTTTGCTTGTTCCAATGTTTATCATTAGTTTTAAAAGAAGTGACGATTTAGCTAACGCAATGGAAGCTAGAAGTTTTGTGCCAGGCAATAAACGAACAAGAATCCATATTTTATCATGGCAAAGCAGAGACACATTAGTAATTGTATTCTGTCTATTGGTATTAACTGCTACAGTAGTTGTAAGAGTGTATTTATAAATGAATAAAATTGATGCTGTAGATTTATATTACCGCGCCTGGGTAAAAAAAGATATCGAATTATTAAGCAGTAATGTTTTGAGTGATGAATTTGGAATAAGAAACTTCTTCAAAGCAGTAATTTTTAATTTAGATGAAATAAAAACTGAATTTAGAAAATTCAGTTTACTAAAGTATAGCATTGAAATAATTGAAGAACTTGAGAATGTACTTTACTGTAATCTTATATTTGATTATGAGTATAAATACGTAAAAGTAAACAGAGATATTACTGCAAAGTTTGCTTTTAAGGACAATAAGATAACTCGCGTTTATGAAATCATTGACAATCCAAAATATACAAGAATAAAATGTACCATTTCTTATGATGGGTCAATTTATAGCGGCTTCCAAAGACAACTAGATTTACGAACAGTTCAAGGTGATATTGAAAAGGCCTTAAAATATTTAACTAATGAAGATATTACAATTCAGTCTAGTGGAAGAACCGATAAAGGTGTTCATGCTTTAAATCAAGTAATTCATTTTGATACATTAAGTAAGATAGAACCTGAAAACTTCGCAAGAGTTTTAAAAAGTTATTTGCCAGACTCGATCTATATTAAATCAAGTTCTAAAGAACATAAAACATTTCATAGTAGATACGATGTATTCACTAAAGAATATGTGTACGTTATAAACTATAAAGAATATAACCCTATACAAAGAAACTATGAGTGGTTCATGCAAGACTTTGATTTAGAAATTTTAACTAAGGAGTTAAATAAACTAATAGGCACTCATGACTTCACAAGTTTTACTAAAACAACTGAAGTTAAAATTATGGTTCGGGAGATTAAAGACGTAAAGATAAGAAAAACAGATACACATATCTATATTTCAATAATTGGAAAAGGCTTTTTAAGATATATGGTTAGATACTTAGTTGGTACATTAATTGAAATAGCTCAAGGTAAATCGAATTACTCAATCACAGACTTCATTGATATGAAGAATTCTAGTGAAGTTGTTTGGAAAGCACCGAGCTCTGGACTATATTTAAAAGAAGTGATTTATTATGAGTAATGTTGTTTATAAAGAACTTAATTTTGACAAGGAAGCTATTCTAAATCTCTATCTAGATAATGGATGGACAATGTATACAAAAGATTCTGACAGTCTTTATAAGGGGATAAAAGGTTCTCTTTATAGCTACGCGGCTTATGAGAATAATAAACTTATTGGATTAATTAGAGTCGTTGGAGATAATCACACAATTATCTATATTCAAGATATTTTAGTCTTACAAGATTATCAGCAAATAGGAATTGGTACAAACCTAATTCAATATGTTATTAATAGATATAAGAATGTTAGACAAATCTGTTTGATGACTGGCAAATCAGATAAACAAAAAGCATTTTATGAGAAGAATGGATTCAAAGAATATATTGATTCAGAAGTTGTTGGGTTCTTGTTAGATAAATAAAAAGACTATTGATTTAGTCTTTTTATTTTAAAAATACGCATTTGTATCATTGATTTTCACTCTCAAGTGATATAATTGTTTTATGAGGTGATATTAATGAAGAAATTTTATTTTCATAATTCAACAAAAATATATTTTGGTGAAGATGAAGTAAACAGAGTAGGCAAACTTTCAAAGGAATTTGGGAGTAAGGTATTACTTGTTTATGGCAAAGGAAGTATTAAAAGAACAGGACTTTATGATAGAATAATTAAACTACTAGAAGTTGAAGATATTAAGGTATTTGAATTAGGTGGAATAGATCCTAATCCACGTATTGAATCTATTAGAGAAGGTGGAGACCTTTGTAAGAAACATAATATTGATTTAGTACTTGGTGTTGGGGGAGGAAGTGTAATTGATGCAGCAAAAGGAATCGCTTCTGCAGCTCTATATGATGGAGATCCATGGGATTTCTATTCTCATAAAGTTGAATCAAAAGGGGCCCTCCCTATCGCATCAGTTTTGACATTAGCAGCTACTGGATCTGAAATGAATCCATGGAGTGTTGTTACTAATTTTAAAACAAAAGATAAGAACGGTTGGGGATCTGCATATACCTATCCGAAGTTTTCAATATTAGATCCAACATTAACTTATTCAGTATCTTATCATCAAACAGGTTGTGGGATTGTTGATATATTAACTCATGTTTATGAATTTTATTTTAGTAAAGAAGATTCATATTTGAATAACAGAATGTGTGAAGCAATAATGAAAACAGTAATTCATTATGGACCGATTGCTTTAAAAGATCCAAATAACTATGAAGCAAGAGCTAACTTAATGTTTTCAAGTACATTAGCGCTTAATGGTAGTGTTGGTTTCTCAAATAGTTGGGAAGGATTTAACCATACAACTGAACATGTTTTAAGTGCCTTTTATGATATTGCTCATGGAGACGGTCTTTCTATTTTAGGACCTCACTGGATGAAACATATATTAGATGAAAATAATGTTGAAAAGTTTTATGAGTTTGCGGTAAATGTTTGGGGAATAGAACCTGATGAAGATCATGCTTATGTTGCTTCAAAAGGAATCTCTGCAGTCTTTGATTTTTATAGATCAATTGAAATGCCGTTAAGATTAAAAGATGTTGATATTATTGATCCTGATTTAGATGAAATAGTTAATAAAGCTGTTAGTGGCGAAACAATCGGATCATTTGTTAAATTAACAAAAGAAGATGTTAAACATATATTAATGTTTTCTTTATAGGAGGATTATTATGATATTAGATAAATTAAAAGAAGTTATTAAGAATAGTGAATTTGATGCTATTTTACTATCAGGATTAGAAAATCCAACAGCAGCTAGAAACCTGTATTACATTACTAAATATACTGGATCTTATGGATTCGCAGTTATTGGGAAAGACTATCAATACTTTCTATCTGACTTTAGATATAGAGATCAAGTTAAGAAGGAAGTTCCTGACTATAAATACATTGAAATTGAAGGATCACTAATTGAGACGATAAATAAAGTTATTGATATTGAAAAAATCAAAAATCTCGGATTTGATAAGAAGATTAGATATAGTGATTTTGAATTATTTAGTACTTTAAATTGTGAACTTATTCCAATGGATAATGTAATTGAAAAATTTCGTATATCTAAAACTGATGATGAAATTAAACTAATAAAAAAAGCCTGTGAAATAACTGATCAAGCTTTAGAATATGTTTTAGGTATAGTTAAGCCAGGAATGGTTGAAAGAGATATTGAAGTGATACTTAAAAACAAAATGATTGAATTAGGTGCAGAATCTACTTGGGAGAGATTTGTTGTCGCAAGTGGACATCGCGGAGCGATGCCACATGGTATGGCTAGTGATAAAGTAATTCAAGAAGGAGAACTAGTAACATTCGATATCGGTTGTTTCTACCAAGGATATAGTTCTGATATGACAAGAACTGTTGCAATGGGAGAAGTATCTCAAGAACTTAAAAATATTTATGCTATTGTTTTAGAAGCTCAAAAAAGAGGAGTAGCAGCGGCAAAAGCAGGAATAACTGGGAAAGCACTAGATAGTGTATGCAGGGACTATATTACAAATGCTGGCTTTGGAGATTACTTCAAACACGGGACAGGACATGGTCTTGGGCTTGATGTTCATGAAGCTCCAAGAGTTTCACAAGCATATGATTTACCATTAGAACTAGGGGCTTGTGTTACAATTGAACCAGGTATCTATATTACTGGGCTTGGTGGAGTAAGAATAGAAGATGATGTAATCTTAACCGAAGGTGGATGTATTATCCTGAATGAATTTCCAAAAGAATTAATTACAATCAAATAAAATATACATAAACGGACCAACTTCAAGTTGGTCCGTTTTTTGCTTTAAAGGTTAAGTTGTATTATAATTATGATAATAACTTTTTAGGAGGATCTTATGTTTTTAGACTATTTTACTTACTATCTTTACGTTTTAGTTACTTTTTTTGTGATATACATTTTCATCTTTAAAAATGATTTCGCAGTCAAACATAAAAAAGAAATCTTTTATTTGTTACTTGCGATGTTATTTTATACGCAGTATAGGAGATATGGCTCTAGATTGTTTTCTGGAACATTTGAATATACAATCGAAAGTCTACCAATCCATTTTTGCCGAATGAGCGCAGTGATGACATTGCTTTATTTGCTGACAAAAAACAAGATAATTAAAGGGTTTGTTTTCTTCCAATCTGGACTTGGTTTCTTAAGTGTAATATTCCCTGGAGGATTATTTTTCGTTTTACCATATGACTGGCGTACAGTAACTTATTTATTCGATCACTTCTCACTTGCGATAATGCCAGTATTTTTAGTATTCTTAATGGATTATGTCCCAAATAAAAGAGATTTTAGAATTTCGATGATTTATTCACTTGTTGTACCGTTACTTGTCTT